>NZ_JBHLUH010000072.1:0-35436 GCF_042433955.1 Phytohabitans kaempferiae
GAACAACGCGTCCAAGGCGTCCTCATCACCCCCATCGACGACGCCAGCCAACGCCTCAGCCAGCTACGCGACCGGGGCGTGCGGGTCGTGCTCCTGGACCGTCGCTCCGCCGAGGCCGACCTCTGCTCGGTGTCGGTGGACGACCGGCTCGGCGGCGAACTCGCCATGCGCCACCTCGTCGAAAGCGGCCACCGCCGGATCGCCTTCGTCGGCGGACCCCACCGCCTCGAACAGGTACGCGACCGTTACCAGGGCGCCATCCAGGCTCTGACCGACGCGGGGCTGGACGAGGAGAACCTGCGCCGGTACGACACGCCCGCCCTCACCGTGGCCGCCGGTCGTGACGCCGCCGCCCGCATCCTCGGCCAGCCGCGGGGCTCCCGGGCCACCGCCGTCTTCTGCGCCAACGACCTGCTCGCGCTCGGCGTCCTCCAGGTGCTCACCCGCCAGCAGGTACGCGTGCCGGACGAGATCGCGCTGGTCGGTTACGACGACATCGACTTCGCCGCCGCGGCGGCCGTGCCGCTCTCCTCCGTCCGCCAGCCCCGCCAGCGGCTCGGCCAGACCGCCGCCGGGCTCCTGCTCGACGAGGCCAACAAGCCCGAGACCCACGAGCACCAGCAGGTCGTGTTCGAGCCCGAGCTGGTCGTACGCGAGTCGAGCCAGCGAATCCTCACGGAGGAGTGATCCGGGCCAGCGTCTCCTCGTACGCGGTCACCGGTGCCCGCCCGTCCGCGAAGGGCTGCTCGATCTGCTGGATGGTGAAGAGCAGCAGCGTGATGATGCTGGCCACGGTGGCGGTCAGCGCGAGCTGCGGCAGCGCCCGGTCGAATGGGAAGAAGAACACCGGCAGCCCGGCCAGGCCCGCCCCGACCAGCAGGGCAAACCAGGTCGCGTCGCCGATCCGCGAACCGGCGAGCGCCAGCCGCTCCTGGCGGGCCTGGAGCAGCGACTGGACCATCTCCGGCGCCTCCTCGACCTCGTCGCTGTGGCGGGCGGCCACGTCGTGCATGTCCTGCACCAACTGCCAGCCGCGGACGTGCTGGTCAGCGCCGACCTCGCCCAGCCGCGGCCACTCCTGGTCGATCACCTCACGCAGGTAGTCGCGGCTGAGCCGGACCACCTCGGCCCGGTCGGACTCCGGCATCCGACTGGCCGACCAGGCCACGAGTTGGGCCGCCTCCGCCTCCGCGTACGTGGCGTCGCGGGCCTCCTCGGCACCGCTCCACACGTCGATGAACACGAACGCGGCCACGATGGCGAAGACCATGCTGGCGAGCGAGAAGACCGCACTCAAAACGCTGATGTCGACGAGGGGTCCGGCGTCGCGGCGCCACCGTCGCATCACCGCGACCACCGCGAGGGCGGCGATGGATACGCCTACCAACCAGAGCGTGCCGACCAGGTAGGTATTCATCGAGCTTCCATTTAGGATGCATCCACTTCGTTCGGGGCTTACCAGGATAGTTGAGGTGTTCTTTGCGAAAGAGACATGTCACCTTCCGGATAGTCGCGTTACTCGCCGGTCTGACCGCGTTCGGCGGTGGCCTCGCAGTGCTCGCGCCGGCTGCCTCGGCACGTGAACAGTCCGCAGTGGAGACATATGCGAGCCGTTGCCAAGGCGGCCTTTACCAGGTGCGGACGGTGCACAATCAGCGCTCATCCCGGCTGCTCGCCATCGACACCGATACCGGAAAGGTGCGGCGGAGCGTCAACCTCGACCACACCGTCAACGCCATCGGTTACGACCACGTGCAAGGGCTCTTCGTTGGCATCGCGACCCGGCACAAGGGTCACCCGATCGGGGATGGCGGGCATCTCGTCACCATCACTCCCGAGGGTGAAACCCGTGATCTGGGGCCGGTTCTCGCCGCCGTCGGCCAGGGCACGGTCGCGATCGCCGGGGCGTACGCCGGCACCGTCGTCGACGGCGAGCTGCACCTGCTGCTCGACGGCGAGCACGTGGTGGTCGGCGTGCGCCCGGACCGGCAGACGTTCCTGCGGGTCGTACGCCGTACGGGCCTGCCGAGGCTGCCCAGCTTCGGCGACTGGGACGCCCGCCCCGGCGACGGCGCGCTCTACGGCCTCACCACGCAGGGACGCGATCCCAGCCGCCTGGTCCGCCTCGACCCGGACACCGGCAAGGTGACCGAGACGCCGGTACCCGCCCTGCCCGGCAACGGCTTCTACGGCGCGGTCGCATTCGACGACGCCGGCGCGCACCTCTACGCCACGGACAACAACGACGGCGGCGCGCTGTACCGGATCGCGCTGGACGGCACCGCGACCCGGATCGCCCGCGGCACCAGCCTGCTCGGCTCGGACGCCGCGTGGTGCCGCCAGCCCCGGCCGCCCGCGCCCAAGCCCACGACGAAGCCCACGCCCGTACCGGTCCGCTCCCCGGCCGCCGCCGCGCCGCCGCCACCGGTGCCGCCGCGAGCGGTCCCGCCGCCGCGGGTCGTGCCCACCACGACGCCCCCGGTCACCACGACGCCCCCGGTCACCACGGCACCGGCGCCGACCCCGGTCGCGGTGGTGAAGGCGAAGCGCGAGCGGACGGCCGTGGCCGAGCCGCCCGAGGACGACAACCGCAAGACCACGGTGCGCTTCGGGATCGTGCTGCTCGTGCTCGGCCTCGGCGGCGTCGCGTTCGCGAAGCCGGTGGTCAAGCCGCCCGCCAAGGCCCGAGTGCGCTGAGCGGTGCGGCCGGGCGGGATGGCCGGGGCCGTCCGCACTGCCGAGGCTGATCAACGACTACATAGCCGGCGCCCGATGTCCATCTGGCGACATGTCGCCTTTGCGCGCACGCGGAGGTAGTGACCCTCGCGCGCACCGGACCACAGACTCACGCCATGGTTCGAATCGTGCGCCGGATGGCGGCTGCGGTCACAGGCGTCCTGCTCACCATCACCGCACCGGCCGCGCTGCCCACGAAAGCGGTCGCGGCACCGGACGGAACGCCGGCGGGAGCCGAGGTTTCCGCCGTAACGGGGGCGTCCCGGATCACGCTGATCACCGGCGACGTGGTGGACGTCGCGCCCGCCGGTGACGGCCGGTACGCGGCGTCGGTACGGCCCGGTCCAGGGCGCGAGCGGATCACATTCCACACCGTGGAGGCGGACGGCGGCCTGCGGTTGCTCCCGAGCGACGCGGTGCCGTACGTCTCCGCGGGCGTGCTCGACGCCGACCTTTTCGACGTCGAGGAGCTGATCAGCGACGGGTACGCCGACGCGGCCGCCGGGCAGCTTCCGCTGATCGTGCGGTACGCCGGCGGCAACGCGCCCTCGGTCAGCGCGCTCGCCGGCGCACGGCAGGTACGCGCGCTGCCGAGCGTGGGCGGGGCCGCCGTGGCCGCCGACAAGAACGCGCTCGGCGAGCTGTGGCGGTCGGTCACCGCCGCGCCCGCCGCGACCCGGACGCCCTCGGCGGCGCTCGCCGGCGGGATCGCGGGCATCTGGCTGGACGGCAAGGTGCGGGCCAGCCTCGACCGGAGCGTCGCCCAGATCGGGGCGCCGGTCGCGTGGCAGGCCGGCTATGACGGCAGCGGTGTCGACGTCGCGGTGCTCGACACCGGCGTGGACGCGAGCCATCCGGACCTGGCGAACAAGGTCGCCGAGGAGAGGAACTTCACCGACGCCCCGGACGCGGCCGACCACTTCGGGCACGGCACGCACGTCGCGGCCACCATCGCCGGCACCGGCGCGGCCTCCGGCGGCAGCCGCAAGGGCGTGGCGCCCGGTGCCGACCTGCTCGCCGGGAAGGTGCTCAACGACGACGGCGAGGGCTACGAGTCCTGGATCATCGCCGGGATGGAGTGGGCGGTCGCGCGGGGCGCCGAGGTGGTCAACATGAGCCTGGGCGGCGGAGCGACCGACGGCACCGACCCGCTGAGCGAGGCGGTCAACCGGCTCACCGCCGACCACGGCACGCTCTTCGTGGTGGCCGCCGGCAACAGCGGCGGCGAGGCGAGCGTGGGCACTCCCGCCGCCGCCACCGCCGCGCTCGCGGTCGGCGCGGTGGCCCGCGACGAGAGCCTGGCCAGCTTCTCCAGCCGCGGCCCACGCCTCGGCGACGAGGGCGTGAAGCCGGAGATCACCGGCCCGGGCGTCGGCATCGTCGCCGCGCGGGCGGCCGGTACGAGCATGGGCTCGCCGGTGGACGACCGGTACACCGCCGCCTCCGGCACCTCGATGGCGACTCCGCACGTGGCCGGCGCGGCGGCGCTGCTCGCCCAGGCCCGCCCCGGCTGGACCGGCGGGCAGCTCAAGGACGCGCTCGTGAGCACCGCGCGGGGCAACTCCGACCTCGACGTGTACGCCCAGGGCGGCGGCCGGGTCGACGTGCCCCGTGCGATCAGCCAGGGCGTTTACGGCACGGCGGCGCTCAGCCTCGGGCTGCACGAGGAGCCGGCGACCGGCACGCGCACGTACAAGCTGGCGTACACCAACGCCACCGGGGCGCCGGTGACGCTCGACCTGCGCACCGACCTGGCCGGCGCGGTCACGCTCGCCACCGACCGTGTGACCATCCAAGCTGGACAGTCCACAGAGGTCACAATCACGCTCGAACCAGCGAAGCTGGGGCGGGGGCGGCACAGCGGCTACGTCACCGCGACCGGGCCGGGCGGCGTGCTGGTGCGCACCGCGATCGGCGCGACACTCGACGGCCCTCGACACACGGTCACGTTCAAGGCGGTCGACCGCCAGGGGAAGCCGAGCAGCGTACCGGTGATCATCCTCTTCGGCGACGACCGGCGGGCTGACGCGATGACGCACATGTTCCCGTGGCAGGAGAGCGTGTCGGTGGAGGTCGAGGAGGGCACGTACGTGCTCAACGCCCTCATCGAGGACGGCGCACCCCTCGACGAGCAGGCCACCTTCATCACCAACCCCGAGCTGCGGGTCACCGGCGACCTGGAGATCCTGCTGGACGCCCGCACCGGTACGCCGATCCGGATCGAGACGCCGAAGCCGGCCGAGCAGCAGAGCATCATCAGCTACTACGAGCGGCGCGTACACGCGACCGGGCGGATCACCATGCACGGCGTCATGCACTTCAGCACGGTGCGGCAGGTCAACGTCACGCCAACCCGGCGCCCCTCGGCCGGCGAGTACGAGTTCTCCTCCCGCTGGCAGCTCGTCGCGCCGATGGTCCAGGTGAAGGTGCCGGGCGTCACCGGACCGGTCGACATCAACCTGCTGCACCAGTCCCCGGTCTACGAAGGCACGCGAAAGTACCGACTCGTGCTCGCCGGTGCGGAGAAGGCCGCGCTGCGCGGCGCGGCGGCGCTCATGGTCGGCTCGGAGGAGCTCTCCGAGCAGGATCAGATCCAGGCGGCGGCCGCCGCCGGCGCCGCGGTCGCCATCATCGTGCGTACCCCGGACATGCCAGCCTGGACCGTGTGGCGGCCGGTCGGTGACCGGGAGCCGATCCCCTCGCTCGTGGTCGCACACGACGACGGCCAGAAGCTGCTGGCGGCCGCAAGCAGGGGCAGGGCGACCATCGACCTCACGCTCACGCCCTCCAGCCCGTACCTGTACGACGTCTTCCACGTCGAGCGAGGGCGCGTGCCGGAGCGGATCGTGCACCGGGTCACCCCGCACAACACCGCGCGGATCACCTCGCGGTACGCCGAGAACGGCGGCTTCGGCTGGGCCAAGGAGCAGCGGTTCGGCTGGCGGCCGTGGCAGGAGTACTCCTGGAACGACACGCAGCGGATCGTACAGACGCCCAAGGTGCGCGAGGAGTGGGTCTCCGCTGGTGACTCCGTCTGGCAGCACCGCGTGCACTACTACTACACCTGGGACGACATGAACCCCATCGGCGGAGGAATGACGGAGCTGCCGCGCACGTACGCGGCGAACAGCGCGCTGACGGAGGGGTGGTTCACGCCGGTCGTGCGCCCCGCCGCCGTACCGGGGGTGGTCAGCTCCCGGACGGCCGACACGCTCGCCCTGCGGATGCCGGAGTTCGTCGACGCGACCAGCGGGCACTACCAGGTCGCCGACTACGACGACACGGTCACGGCCAAGCTGTGGCGGGATGGCACGCTCCTCGCCGAGCTTCCAGACGCCCGGCGGGACGTGAGCACCACCGCCGCACCGGCCGCGTACCGGCTGGAGCTGACCACCGAGCGCGGCGGCGAGGAGTGGCTGTGGGCGACCCGCACGCGGACGTCGTGGGAGTTCCGGTCCGGGCGGACGGCGCAGGGACGCGCCGAGCCGCTGCCACTGCTCCAGGTCGGATACGGCGTACCGGCCGACCTCAGCGGCCACGTCTCCGGCCGGCATCCGCATCTGATCACGCTCCAGCTGTGGCACCAGGAGGGGCTGCGCGCGCCGCGCGACACCACGCTGCGGGTCGAGGTGTCGCTGGACGAGGGCGCGAAGTGGCGCACCGTACCGGTGACCCGGCACCGCGACGGCTACCGGGCGCTCGTACCGGCCGGCAGCGGGAGCGTGTCGCTGCGCGTGCACGCCCGGGACGGCGCCGGCAACGCGGTGACGCAGACGGTGATCCGCGCGTACGGGCTGCGGTGACGCAAACGGCCGGGGCTACAACCAGCCCCGGCGGGCCGCCTGGAACGCGAGGCCCGGCCTGGTGTCGACGCCGGCGAGCGCCATCAGCCGGTCCAGGCGGCGCTGCACCGTACGCCGGCTCACGCCCATCTGGGACGCGATGGACTTGTCCGGCACGCCGGCCACCAGCAGCGAGAGTACGAAACGCTCGGACTCGTCGGGCAGGTCCGGCTCCTCGTCCGGCAGGCCGCCGTCGAGCCGTACCGGCGTGGCGACGTCCCAGTGGCTCTCGAAGAGCGCGATCAGCGCGTCGAGGAGCTGGCTGCGCCCGATGATCGCGGCCGAGGGCTCGCCGACGTCGCCCTCGTCGCCCCGGATCAGCGGGCAGATCGCGGTCGTGCGGTCCGCGACCGCCAGGCGCACCGGCAGCGTGCGGAGGCTGCGCGCCTGCTCGCCCCGGCGGATACCGTCCGCGACGTTGGCCTGCATGCCGGGCTCCATGAGCAGCGCCCGCTCGTAGATCACCTGGTAGCGCACGCCCCGGTCGAGCGCGTCGAACTCCTCGGTGTTCTCCGCGCTCTCCATCGCCACCGCGTTCGCCCGGCAGAGCCAGAGCATCTCCGACTTCGCCGAGTCCTGGAGGTGGCGGATCCGCTCCCGCAGCGCCGCCGCACCGACCACGACCTGCACGAGCCGGTCCGCGTACCGGCGGCGGGCGCTGGTCAGGTACTCCTCGCTCAGGACGGCCAGCGCGCGCCGCGCCTCCTCCAGCGACTCCTGGCGGCGCAGCAGCTCCGCGCCGAGGGCCGGCTCCGGCGGCAGCGGGCGGTACACCGGTGGTGTGCCATCCGCCGCCACCAGGCCCTTGTCGCCAAGTTCGTCGAGCAGCCGCCGCCCGTCCGCCGGTGGCAGCGACATCCGCTCCGCCACCTGGTCGGCGTGGGCGACGCCGAGCTTCACCAGTACCCGGTACGCCCATTCCTCGTCGGGCCCGAGCAATGCCTCCCCGTGTCGCATGGCATCCACCATGCACCCGGTCCAGCGCGGTGATCAATGATCGTGAGTCAGCTCGCGGGCCGTACCGGCCGGGACGACGGCGACGCCGATCCGGCCGGTACCGCGGGCGGCGGATCACTCGTTGTGCAGTACTTTGGCGATCGTGACCCGGGCCGCCGACCGGGCCGGTAAGAACGCGCCCGCCGCGGCGATGAGCACGCCCGCCACGGCCAGCAGCGCCAGCGTCGGGGCCCGGTAGACGTCGAGTACGAACGCGGGGAAGCCCACCTCGGCCGCGTTCGCCATGGCCGGCAGGACCACGCGGTGGGCGGCGACCCCGATCGGGATGCCGAGCAGCCCGCCGACCGCGCCGAGCGCCGCCATCGAGGTCACCACCATCACGGTGACCTGGCCCGGGGTCATCCCGATCGACTTGAGCATGCCCAGGTCGCGGCGGCGCTCGCGCGTGCTGAGCACGGCGGTGTTGAAGACGCCCAGCGCGGCCACCACGGCGAGCATCAGGGTCAGCAGCGTCACGGTCACCAGCACGATCACGATGAACTCGTCGACGCCCTCGGGCGGGATCGCCAGCAGTTGGGGTGCGGCGGCGGCGACCGCCTCCGTGTACGCCTGCGCGCTGGTGCCCTCGGCGAGGCTCACCTCGAAGCGGTCCGGCAGGGCATCCGGTGCCAGCAGCGACGCGGCCGGCCACTCGGCGATCATCGCCTCGGTGTCGTTGAACACCAGCAGGCCGACGATCCGCACCTGCGCCCGGCTCGTGGCCGACTCGACGGTGATGGCATCGCCGACGGACAGCCCGCGCTGGCGCAGGAACCGCTTGGAGACGGCCACCTCCGCCGCGCCGGTCGGCCACCGGCCTTCGAGGACCTCGTGGCCGAGCACGCCCGTGTCTCCCTTGTAGAGCCTCAGCCAGGTGGGCTCGTTGGTGCCCACCTGGCGGACCGGTACGTCGGTGATGCCGAGCAGATGCCGCGTGCCGGGCACCGAGCGCAGCAGCGCCTCGTCGCCCACCGAAGTGCCGTCCGGGCCGAACGCGGGCAGCACCTCCATGTGCACCTTCCCCGCCCGCGCCTCGACCCGTTGGTACGTGGTCAGCGAGTCGGCCAGGCCGATCGCGAGCGTCACGCTGGTCACGCCGAGCACGACGGCCGCCATCGTCAGCGCGCTGCGGGCCGGGCGGGCGAAGGGCAGGCCGAGCCCGAGGCTGACCGCCCGGGGCAGCCGCGTACCGCTGAGCCACCGCTGGACACGCTGGCCTCGGCCGGGGCGCGGTGCGTTCCCCGCGCTGATCGCCTCGACCGCGGGCAGGCGGCGGGCGCGCATCGCCGGTACGAAGGCGGAGAGGGCCACCATCAGCGGTACGCCGGCCAGCGCCGCCGCGCTGACCCAGGCCGGGACGCCGATGGCCTCCGCGCCGAGGTTGCGGAACGCGTCGGAGAGCAGCGGCCGGGCGAGCACGTTGCCGAGTACGGTGCCGAGCGCGCAGCCGGCGACCGCCGGTACCGAGACCATCGTCAGGTACACGGCGAGCACCTGGCTCGGGGTGAAGCCGAGCGCCTTGAGCACGCCGATGTGCCGGAAGCCGGCGACCACCGCGCCGCTCACCACGTTGGCCACGATCAGGATGGCGACGGCGAGGCCGAGCACGCCGAAGGCGACCAGGAACGTCACGTACGTCGCCGCCTCACGCGCCGCCGACTCCCGGAGGGCGAGGTACGAGGAGAAGCCGAGCCGGGCGTCGGCCGCCAGCCCTTCCGTGACGGCGGCGAGCCCCGACCGCACCTGTGAGTCGGTGGACGCCTCGGCGAATCGGTACAGCATCTGGGTCGCGGTCGGCGCGAAGGCCATGGCCTGCTCGGGCGTGACCCACGCGTCGGCCGACTGGCTCATGCTGTAGGCGAGGCCGACCACGGTCAGCGTGGTGCCGCCTCGCACGGTGAGCTGCTGGCCCACGCGGAACATCTGCCCCTCGCCGACCGGGTTGGCGTTGACGACGATCTCGCCGGGCGCGCTCGCCCAGCGCCCCCGCCACACGTTGAGCCGGTCTACCGTGCCCGCGGAATCGGCCCGGCCGACGACGGTGAGCGGGTCGGTTCGGGGCCGGCCCGCGGCGGTGGCCTCGATCGTGGCCTGGGCGAACGGCCCGGCCACCGCCTCGACCGCGGGCTTGGCGGCGGCGGTGGTGAGTTGCGCGTCGGTGACCTTGGCCCGGTCGTACGCGACCACGAGGTGGGCGCCGCGCTGCTGCGCGTGCGCCTGGTCGAACGGGCCGGACGAGACCGCCAGCAGCCCCAGCGCGACCACGATCATGGTGGTGGAGACGCCGACGACGATGCCCACCACGGCCGTCTGGAGCCGCCGCCGGCGGACCGCCGCGCGCGCCGCCAGCCAGACCGCACTCATGCCGCCCGCTCCAGGGTCCGCTCGCGGGCCACCTGCCCGTCGACGATCTCGATCACTCGGCTGGCACAGCGGGTCGCGAGCCGCTCGTCGTGGGTCACCATCAGCAGCGTCTGGCCGATCTGGTTGAGGTCGAGCAGCAGGTCCATCACCTGCTCGCCGACCCGGCTGTCCAGCGCGCCGGTGGGCTCGTCGGCGAGCAGCAGCGCGGGGCGGTTCATGAGCGCGCGGGCCACCGCGACCCGCTGCCGCTCGCCGCCGCTGAGCTGTGCGGGGTACGTGTTGCGCCGCGCCGCGATGCCGAGTTCGTCGAACAGCTCCAGCGCCCGGCGCCGGGCGTGCGCCGCGGGCGTGCCGGCGAGCTGGGCGGCCAGCGCGACGTTGTCGAGGGCGGACAGGTCGTCGATGAGGTTGAAGAACTGGAAGATCATCCCGATCCGGCGGCGGCGGAAGAGGGCGAGCCCCTTCTCGTTCAGCGCGCCCAGGTCCTCACCGTGCACGACCACCGAGCCGGACGTCGGGCGGTCCAGCCCGGCGACGACGTTGAGCAGCGTCGACTTGCCGCTGCCGGAAGGCCCCATCACGGCGACCGCCTCCCCGGCCCGGATCTCCACCGAGATCCCGTCGAGCGCGACCGCCTCCCCGTACTCCTTGCGGACGTTCGACAGCCGCACGACCGGCGGCTCGTTCCCCTCGTCACTCATGGTCATAGAGCTTGGCCGGGCCGGTACGGGTCGGGCATCGGCTCGCGGAAGTAACTCTCCGCGCGGCTCATCCCGCAGATGTAGGGGCTGCCTCCCCGGGATGATGCGCCCTCCGGTGGCGGCCTGAGACAGTGTTCCCATGGTTGGTTGGCTGGCCGCGGCCGTCGCGGGCCTGGTCGCCGCCGTGCTCGCGGTGCGGCTGGTGCGCACTCGGCGCGCGTTCACCCGGGCGCTGGAGGAGCGCGGCTGGCTATTGGAGCGGGAGCGGGAGACGGCGGCCCAGGGCGCGGTCGACGCCGAGCGCGCCCGGATCGCCCGCGAGCTGCACGACATCGTCAGCCACAACGTGAGCGTGATGGTGGTGCAGGCCGGCGCCGCCCGCCAGGTGATCCACGCCGGCTCGGGCGAGGCGACCGCGGCCCTGCGGGCGGTGGAGACCGCCGGGCGTGACACCATGACCGAGCTGCGCCACCTGCTCGGCGTGCTCGCCCCCGCGGCGAGCGGTGCGGACGAGATCGACCTGGCGCCGCAGCCGAGCCTGAGCCGGCTGACCCCGCTGATCGACCGGATCGCGTTCGCCGGGCTCCCGGTCGAGGTGCGGATCTCCGGCGAGCCACGGCCGCTCCCGTCGGGGGTCGACCTGACCGCATACCGGATCATCCAGGAGGCGCTGACCAACGCGCTCAAGCACGGCGACGGGGTGAAGGCGGAGGTCACGGTGCGCTACGCGGAGCGCTACCTCCGGATCGAGGTGCTCAACACCGGACCGAGCGTGCTATCCGGCAGCCGCCCGCGACCGCCGGCCGGTGGCGGCCCGGCGGAGGGGCGCGGGCTGCTCGGCCTCCGCCAGCGGGTCGCCGTCTTCGGTGGCGACCTCGACGCGCGCCGCCGGCTCGGCGGTGGCTTCCGGGTCCGCGCCAAGATCCCGCTGGAGCGGCCGTGAGCCGGCGAGCCGGGCCGGCCGGTCGCGGGCGAGCGCACCGGGAGCGGCCGTGAGCACGCCGGCGCCGCGGGTCGTGATCGCCGATGACCAGGCGCTGGTCCGCAGCGGCTTCCGGATGATCCTCACCGCCGGCGGCATCGACGTGGTGGCCGAGGCGGCCGACGGCGCCGAGGCGGTGGCGGCGGTCCGCCGGCTGCGTCCCGACGTGGCGCTCATGGACATCCGCATGCCGGTCATGGACGGCCTGGAGGCCGCGCGCCGCGTGCTGGAGCACGCGCCCGAGTGCCGGGTCCTCATGCTGACCACGTTCGACCTCGACCGCTACGTCTACGCCGCGCTCGCCGCCGGCGCCAGCGGCTTCCTGCTCAAGGACGTGACGCCCGAGCACCTGGTGGCCGCCGTGCGCCTCGTCGACACCGGCGACGCCCTGCTCGCGCCCTCGATCACCCGCCGGCTGGTCGAGCGGTTCGCGTCCGCCGGCAATGGCCCGGCTGGCCCGCCCGCGATCCACCGCGACCTCGCCGGGCTGACGCCGCGCGAGCGGGAGGTGCTGGCGCTGATGGGGCGCGGGCTGTCCAACGCCGAGATCGCGGCCGCGCTGACGCTGAGCGAGGCGACGGTCAAGACGCACGCCGCGCACATCTTCGGCAAGCTGGGACTCCGCGACCGGGCCCAGGCGGTGGTGCTCGCCTACGAGACCGGGCTGGTCAAGCCGGGCGGCTGAGCCGGCGCTCAGTCGCCATGGCCGCCGTGAAACGGGGTCGTCACGCCGTCGTACCGCAGGTGCAGCGCCATGCCCTGTGCCGCGTGGGCCAGGTTGTGACAGTGGTTCATCCACTCGCCGGGGTTGTCCGCGCGGAAGGCGACCCGCCACACCTCGCCGGGGCGCACGTCGAACGTGTCCATCCATAGTGGACTCCCGGTGACCCGGTGGCCGTTTCGCTCCAGCACAAGTACGCGGTGGCCGTGCAGGTGCCACGGATGCGTCTCCAGCCCTCGATTGGCGACCGTGGTCTCCACGAGGTCGCCTTCCCGCACAAGTTGGGTCGGGACGTTCGGGTAGGCGCGGCCGTTGACCGTGTGCGCGTACCGGGGCACGCCGTCGACCATCGCGATGCCTCGGTCGAGTACGAGCGTGAAGCTCCGGTCGAAGCGGCTCTCCGGGCCGAAGGCCGTGTCCGCCGGTGTGCCGTACCGCGTGATGTCCAGTTCCGGCCAGCCGTCCGGCGCGGGCGGTGGTTCGCCCACGCCGAGCCGCAGCCCCGGCTCGCCGTCGACGAAGAGTGCCACCGGGCCGGAGGGCATCGCGAACGCCAGGTCGTACCGGCCTCCGGCGGGCAGGCGCAGCTCCACCTCGCGCAGCTCGCCGGGGCCGTTGAGGTCGGCGCCGTCGACCGCCACCAGCCGGTACGCCGTGCCGCTGAGCACGAACCGGTGCGGCACGCTGTCGGTGTTGACCAGGCGCAGCCGCACGGGCGTGCCGGGCGCCGCGTCGTGCGCCCCGGGCCCGCCGGCCACGGTCGTCTCGCCGAACGTGTGCACCGGCAGCGTGAGGTCGAGCCCGGCGGCCGGTGGCGCGACCACGAGCGTGCCGTACAGCCCCATCCGCACGCCGACGTCGGAGGCCGAGTGCGTGTGGTACCAGTACGTGCCCACCTGGTCGGCGCGGAAGCGGTACACGTACTCGCCGCCGGGCGGTACGGCGTCCTGGGTCACCCCGGGCGCGCCATCCTCGCCGGCCGGCACGTCGTATCCGTGCCAGTGCAGCGTCACCCCGCGACCGATGTCCGCGTTGCGGAGCGTCACCTCGATGAGGTCGCCCTCGGCCGCGGTGATCGGCGGCCCCGGCACCTGCCCGTTGTACCCCCACGCCTCGACCGTGCGCCCGGCCACCTCGACGGTCGTCTGGCGCGCGGTGAACGTGTACCGCCGCACCTGCCCGCCCGGCGCCGGCTCGGCCGGCCCGCGCAGGTCGGCGACGGAGACCCCGTGCCCGGCGGGATGGGCGCCCGCGGGGCCGCCGCCGGTGTCGAGGTCCGCCCCCGATGCGAACCCGGCCCCGACACCGGCCAGCCCCATGGCGAGTACCGGCAGGAATGTCCACAGCGGTGGACCCGAACCGGCGATCCGCCACGTCACCAGCCCCGCCGTACCGACGAGCGCCACCGTCACGAGCACGTCGCCCCAGGTCGCTGGATACCCGACCAGGAATGGGAAGAGCAGGCCGGCCGCGCCCGCGTACCCGGCGACGAGGAGCGGAACCACGGCGGAGGGCGAGTTGCCCGGCGTGCCGGCCCGCACCGCGGTGATCAGGCGCGGGCCGGCGACGAGGACGGCGGCGAGCCCGGCCACGCCCAGCAGCGGTCCGGTCAGGACGACTCGGTCCTGCGCGAACCACCAGCCACCGGTGGCGAGGGCGACCGCGGTCGTGACCCGCACGATGGTCACGATGGCCGCGGCCGCCAGGAGTGCGGTGGCGACACGGGCGCGCCGGGCCGCCGCCGCCACGCCCGCGCCCAGCCAGCCGGCCGCGGCGAGCAGCGTGACCAGCAGGTCGAGCGCGATGAGCTGAGCGGTGTTCATACGACCGGCGCCGGCTGCGGTGCATCCATAGTGGACTTGCCGGTCGCGAACGCGCGGGCCTGGCGGAGCACCGCGGCCGCCGCGCCCATCATGACGAGCGCGTTGACCGCGTGCAGGCCGAAGACGACCAGGCCGGCGAGCCCGGTCTCCTCGTCCGCCCCGCCCGAGATGACGTTGCCGACCACGATGATGAGCACCTGCACGACGAGCAGCCCGAGCGGGGCGAGCGTCAGGCCGATGAGCCGTCCGGGCGCCCGGGCGAGCGCGGCGGCGAGCGTCGTGAGGATGCTCAGGAGCGGGATGAGCACCATCCCGGTGATGCTGTGGAGCGCGAACGAGTCGTCGTCCCGCGGCCGGTCGAACGCCCCCACCGCGGCGAAGTAGAACTGCGCGAGGATGGCGAGGAACAGCAGGCCGGCGAGGACCACGAAGACTCTGCGCATGGCGTACTCCTTTCGACAGGGCGATCCTGCGCCTCGGCCGCCGCGCGGACGTCTGACCGCGGGCGGCATCCGGGTACGCACGTGGACGACAGGCCGGCAGCGGGGCGTACGCGCGCTGACGTAGTCGCCTACGCCATGAGGCGGATCTGGCCGGGCGGAGCAGCGGATACGATCGCGTCATGGCCGCGCATCCCCGGCTGCGCCTGCCGGTTTGGGCGCAGGATCTGCTCCTCGGCCTGTTCGTTGCCTTCCTGCAGGTGCAGGGCACCAGGCAGATCTCGACCGAGCAGGAGATCGACCAGCTCAGCGCGATCGGCGTCTACGCGCACGCCGTGCTGCTGGTGGCCAGCGGGCTGAGCCTCGCGGTGCGCCGGCGGTGGCCGGTGCCGGTGTTCCTGTTCGGGGTCGCGACCAGCGTCATGTACTACGGCTCCGGCTATCCGGACGGCCCCAACTGGATCGGCGTCTTCGTCGCGGTCTACACCGTCACCGCGTACGGCGACGGCCGCCGCCAGTGGCTCGTGCTGACCGGCATCGGCGCGCTGATCGCGAGCTGGGTCTTCGCCGCGGTCCTCTATCCGCCGGACGTCGGCTGGCTGGCCTTCCGGATCGGCACCGCCATCATGGCGGCGGTACTCGGCGAGTCGACCCGCATGCGCCGGGTGATCGCCGCCGAGGCGCAGGAGCGGGCCGAGCGGGCCGAGCGCACGCGCGAGGAGGAGGCGCGCCGCCGGGTCGACGCCGAGCGGCTGCACATCGCCCGTGAGGTGCACGACACCGTGGCGCACGCGATCGCCATCATCAACGTGCAGGCCGGGGTCACCGCGCACGTGCTCGGCAAACGTCCCGAGCAGGCGCGGGAGACGCTGCTCACGATCGAGCGGACCAGCGCCCGGGCGCTCCGCGAGCTGCGGGCCACGCTCGGCGTGCTCCGGGACACCGAAGACGGCCGCGCGCCCGCCCCCGGCCTCGACCGGGTCGAGGAGCTGGCCGGGCTGGCCCGGGAGTCGGGGCTGGACGTCAAGGTCGACGTGGCGGCCCCGCCGCGCGAGCTGCCCTGCGCGGTCGACCAGGCCGCCTACCGCATCCTCCAGGAGTCGATCACCAACGTGATCCGGCACGCCGGGCCCGCGCGGGTCACCATCGAGGTCGCGTACGAGCCCTCCGACCTGCTCATCCGCGTGACCGACGACGGCAACGGCAGCGACGGTGGGGGCGGCGCCGGTCGTGGCATCGGAGGCATGCGGGAGCGCTGCGCCCTCCTCGGTGGCGACCTCACCGCCGGTCCGCGGAGCAGTGGCGGCTTCCAGGTGTACGCACGGCTGCCGCTGGCGGAGCCGGCATGAGTGACGGGATCCGCGTACTCGTCGCGGACGACCAGGTCCTGGTCCGCACCGGCTTCACGATGCTGCTCGACCTCGAAGACGACATCACGGTGGTGGGCGAGGCGGCCGACGGGCGGGAGGCGGTGGACCTCGCCCGCGCGCACCGCCCCGACGTGGTGCTGATGGACATCCGCATGCCCAGGCTCGACGGCATCCAGGCGACCGGGCAGATCGCCGCGACGCCCGGGCTCGAACGCGTACGCGTGCTGATCCTGACCACGTACGACACCGACGAGTACGTCTTCGAGGCGCTCGAGGCGGGGGCGAGCGGCTTCCTGCTCAAGGACGCCGGGCCGGCGGAGCTGCTGCACGGCATCCGCGTGGTGGCGGCCGGCGACGCGCTGCTCGCACCGCGGATCACCCGGCGGCTGATCGGGCAGTTCACGGCGGTGCGCACCGCCCAGCACGAGGCGGAGCACCGGCTGGCCGTCCTCACTCAGCGTGAGCGGGAGGTGGTCGCGCTCGTGGGGCAAGGGCTCAGCAACGAGGAGATCGCGGGCGAGTTGACGCTCAGCCCGGCGACCGCCCGTACGCACGTCAGCCGCGCGATGATCAAGCTGGGCGCGCGCGACCGGGCTCAGCTCGTGGTCGTGGCCTACCAGACCGGGCTGGTGCGGGTTTAACCGGGCTGGTGCGGGTTTAATCGGAGCGTGAGCTTCGAGGCAGTGATCCGGGAGCAGGCGCCGCAGGTGCTGGGCGTGCTGGTCCGCCGGTACGGGCAGTTCGACGCCTGCGAGGACGCCGTGCAGGAGGCGCTGCTGGCCGCCGCGGTGCAGTGGCGCGAGGAGGGCATACCAGACAATCCGCGCGCCTGGCTGCTCACTGTCGCCAGCCGGCGCCTCACCGACCAGTTCCGCAGTGAGAGCGCCCGGCGCCGCCGCGAGGAGAACGTCGTGGTGATGGCGCCGGCCGACGAACTCGTCGCACCGGCCGCCGACGAGGGGCGCGCCCCGGACCGCGACGACACGCTCACGCTGCTCTTCCTCTGCTGCCATCCGGCCCTCACCCAGGCGTCGCAGATCGCGCTCACGCTCCGCGCGGTCGGTGGCCTGACCACGGCCGAGATCGCCAACGCGTTTCTGGTGCCGGCGGCGACGATGGCCCAGCGGGTCAGCCGCGCCAAGCAGCGGATCAAGGCCACCGGCAGCACCTTTACGCTGCCGCCGCCGCAGGAGCGGGAGGAGCGGCTGCGGGTCGTGCTGCACGTGCTGTACCTCATCTTCAACGAGGGGTACACAGCCACGTCCGGCGCGCATCTGCACCGGGTCGAGCTGACCTCCGAGGCGATCCGGCTGGCCCGGGCGGTGCACGGGCTGCTGCCCGACGACGGCGAGGTGGCCGGGCTGCTCGCGCTCATGCTGCTGACCGACGCCCGCCGCCCCGCCCGCACCGGGCCGGGCGGCGACCTGATCCCGCTCGCCGAGCAAGACCGTGCACTGTGGACCAGCGCGTACGTCAAGGAGGGCGTCGCGCTCGTCACCCGCACGCTGTCCCGGGCGCCGCTGGGTCCGTACCAGTTGCAGGCGGCGATCGCGGCCGTGCACGACGAGGCGCCCCGCGCGGAGGACACCGACTGGCCGCAGATCCTCGCCCTCTACGACCTGCTCGCCAGCGTCTCGGACAACCCGATGGTCACGCTCAACCGGGCGGTTGCGGTGGCGATGGTACGTGGCCCGGCGGCGGGCCTCGCCGAACTCTCCACACTGGACGCAGACGAACGGGTCGCCGGGCACCACCGGCTGGACGCGGTGCGCGCGCACTTCCAGGAGCTGGCCGGCGACCGGGAGGCGGCCCGGGCCAGCTACCAGCAGGCGGCCAAACGCACCAACAGCCTGCCCGAGCAGCGCTACCTCCAGGGCCGCGCGGCCCGGCTCGCCTGATGCGCCGCCACCTCTGCGTGGTGCCCACCGGGCCGGCGGTCGAACGTGTCGAGGCGTGGCGGCGCTCCTGGGATCCGGCGATGGCGAGCGTGGTGCCGGCGCACGTCACCGTCACGTCCGCGCGGGGGTTCGTGCGGCGAAACGCCGGAAGGCACACGCGCCAGGGCCCAGATCATCGCATCAACCTGGCTAGATCTTCGTCAGCGTCCAGACCAGGCCGTCGTCGTCGGTGCTGCCCTTGAGGACCAGGGTCGAGCCCTGGCAGCTGTACGCCCCGGCGCCCAGGATCGGGTCGGTCTCGATGACCTGGCCGCTCTGCGTGGCCGCGTCGTTGATGTAGTCGCCGATCGGCGCGTTGTCGAGCAGTCGGGCCTGCACCGGCTTGGTCAGCTCAAGGGTCAGCCGGAGCGCGCTCCAGTCGATCGCCCCGACCGGCTCCCAGGTGCCCTCCTCGCCGGAGGTGGCGGGCGCGCTGGTCGCCGCCCCGGTGGCCGACGGGCTGGCGGTGGGCACCGGCGCGGTGCCCGGCATCGCCGGTGCGCTGGTGGCGGGCGGGGTCGTCGCGTCAGCGCCCGTGCCGCTCGCCCTGATCGTGGCGGTGCCCTGCCCGGCGTACGTGGCCGAGCCCTCGACGGGATTGCCGCCTACCTCGGCGGTGAAGGCCAGTGGCCGCATGCCGCTGAAGTCGGCGCGCACCTGGCCGGCCTCGCCGATCGTGACCGTGGCACCGCTGCCGCCGGAGATGCTGCCGCTGGCGACCGCGCTGTCGGCTCGGCCGCTGACCTGGCTGGTGCGCCAGGTGCCGACCATGCAGCCCGGTGCCTGTCCACTCACGGTCGGCTCGGGCGCCGCGCTGCCGGTGGCTGCGGTGCTGGGTCCGGCCGTGCCGGATCCGGTCTCGGCACACCCGCTCACGGCGAGGCCGAGCCCGGCCAGCGTCAGGACCGCGACGGTCGGGACGCGCATGATTCCTCCACAGGGGATCGAAATCTCCATCGACGCAGCCTTGCTACCCGCCCGTCCGCATGGGGAAACGAAGCCCAGGTCGCCGGCCGTGCGTGGGGCGCCAGCCCTTCGGCGACGGTCCGTGCGGCAGTAGCGCCCGTCGAACCGTCCACGGGAACATCGATGAAGCTCCTGTTTGGCCGACGATCCCCGCAAGGACGATTCATGGCGCAAACACTCTTCGGCCCTTGGGCCACGAGCCAGACCCGAAGCCGAGCAGCGACAGGCGAACACGGATGACGGTGCTCGTCACCGTAAGCAGCGCCCCTCTCGTAACCGATACCCCACGATCCCCGCATCGCCCGCGGCCATCACGCCTCCCTGGTGGCGCCGCTTCGCGACGCGAATTCTCGTCGTGCCTGCGCCGGGCGCCTGGGCCGCGGGCCGGGCACGCGGGGCTGGGCCTGGTCGGTCGAAGCCGTATCCGCGTGTTCGGGAAGCGGCGGACGCTCGCGGTCACCGACTCGACAGCTTCTCCCACACACGACACCAGGTCCGAACACGGCCCAGCCACGCGACCACCTCGACCCCGAAACCTCTTCTAGAGTGGACCTCGTGATCATCATTGCTGGCTGGCTCCGGGTCGAGCCGGCGGCCCGTGAGGCGTACCTGGCGGACAGCCGGAAGGTGCTGGAACAGGCTCGCTCGGCTCCCGGCTGCCTCGACTTCTCGCTCACGGCCGACCTGATCGAGCCGGATCGGATCAACGTCTTCGAGCGTTGGGAGTCCGACGAGCAACTGGCCGCCTTCCGGGGCGCGGGTCCCGAGGGCGACCAGGCGGCGCAGATCCTCGACGCGTCGGTGGCGAAGTACCGGATCTCGGCCGAGGAGCCGCCGTGACCGAGCGCCCCGGTCAGCGCAGATAGTCCAGCAAGGGCTGGCGGAGTGCTTCGGGGTTGTGCAGCACGCCGTGGTCCTGCCCCTCGACGATGAGGTAGCTGGCCCCCGCGATGGCGTCCGCCACCGCCTCGGCCGCGGCCGGAAACCAGGCCGGGCTGGCGGCGCCGGCCATCGCGAGCGTCGGTACGTCGATATTCGCGAGCCGGGCGGCCGGGAGGGCGAGGTGCGGGCCGCAGACCGCGACGTCGTACGGGAGCGTGTGGGCGAGCCCGACCAGGAAGGGCCACGCCGGGCTGGCCCGCATCGCGTCGACCATCTGCTCCGGCACGGCGACCTGCTCGGTGAGGAAGAGCCGTACGGCGTCGTCGCGGCGCTCCTCGGCGATCAGCGCGCGGATCTGCTCGCCCGTACCCTCGGCCGGGAGCGGGCGCAGGCCACCGGTGACGTACGGCGTCTCGTACACCGCGAGCCGCTCGACCGGCAGGCCCCGCGCGGTCGCCTCCAGGGCGAGGATGCCGCCCGAGGAGTGGCCGAAGAGGCTGACCCGCCCACCGACCGCCGTGATCAGCGCGGCCAGATCCTCGATCTCGCGCTCCACCTCGAAGGCTTCGGCGTTGTCACCGCTGTCGCCCCGCCCGCGCCGGTCGTACGCGATCGCGGTCACGTGCGGTGCGAGCGTGGCGGCCAGCGCCGACACGGTGGTGCGGTCGTTGAACGCGCCGCCGACGAGGATCACGGGCGGTCCGTCTCCTGTGGACTCGTACGCGATGGGCGTGCCGTCCGCCGAGGCCACGATCTGCGGGCTGGTGATCATGGGAGTCCTCCTGTCAGTCGCTCTTGGGGCACTACATCACGGGTCGTCGGGGCGCGCCGGTGCTCGACAGGCTCGCTTGGGGAGTTTGTAGGGTGAGATCCATCCCCGGTCACCCGACCGGGGTGACGATGACCCAACGTGGAGGCACCTGTGGCGGTTAGTGCGGATCTCGCGAAGCTGCTCGACAAGGCGTACGAGGACAAGACGCTCGCCGAGCTGGTCGACGCGCCAGTGGCCGCGCTCGCGGGCGTCAGCGAGAATGACGCGCAGCTCCTCAAGAGCGCCTTCAACATCACCACGATCGGCGACCTCGGTCGCAGCAAGTACTTCCGGGCGGCCCAGGCGCTGGTCAACCTCTCCGAGGGCGCCAAGTAGTTCACGCCGCACCGGCACGGTCAGCAGCGTCGCTCGCGGCGCTGCTGCTCCTTTGTGGAGCCTCGCCCCGCTCACTCGGGCCCGGCGTACTCGCCACGGGCCAGCGCCGCGAGCGTCTCCAGGGCCGCGGAGAGGGCGTCGACAGGCGGGGCCGCGAGGGCCAGGCGCACCGCGTTGGGCGAGTGGGCCGGCCCCACGGCAAACGCCGCCGCCGGGGTCACCGCGATGCCATGCCGCGCCGCCGCGGCCACGAAGGTCTCCGCCCGCCACGGCTCCGGCAACTCCCACCAGCAGTGATAGGCGTGCGGGTCGGCGCACAGGGCGTACCCACGCAGGATCTTGCCGGCGATGAGCTGGCGCTCCGCCGCGTCCCGCTGCTTGGCGCGGACCAGGGCGGTCGTGGTGCCGTCGGCCATCCAGCGCGTGGCGGCGGCGAGCGCGAAGCCGCCCGCCGCCCAGCCCCCGGCCCGCAGGGCGTTTGCGACCCGGTCGGCGACCGCACCGGGCGGCGCCACCACGAAGCCCAGCGTGAGGCCGGGTGAGAGGCGCTTGGAAAGGCTCTCGACCACCACCGTCCGGGCCGGTGCGAGGGCCGCGAGCGGGGCCGGGTCCTCGCGGAGGAACGAGTAGACCGCATCCTCGACCGCGAAAAGCTCCAGCTCGTCGAGGACCGCCGCCAGCTCGGCCCGCCGGGCCGGGGGCATCGTGACGCCGAGCGGATTGTGCAGCGTGGGCTGGACGTAGACGGCACGCACACGGGCGCCGCGCAGCGCCTCCGGCACCAGCCCGTGCTCGTCCATCGGCAGCGGCACCAGCGTGACGCCGAGCCGCGCGGCGATGCCCTTGACGACGGGATAGGTGAGCGCCTCCACACCGAGCCGCTCCCCCACTGGCACCAGCGCGGCGATGGCGGCGGCGATCGCCTGCCGGCCGTTGCCGGCGAAGAGGACGCGCTCCGGCTCGGGCGCCCAGCCCGCGCGGGCGAGCACGGGGACGGCGACCTCGCGGGCGCCGGGCGGGCCGGTGACGGTCACCGGCGCCAGCGCCGGCGCGAGCGCGTCGGACCGCACCAGCCCCGCCAGCCCGGCCGCGAGCAGCGCGGGCTGCTCGGGCAGGACCGAGAAGTTGAGCTCCAGGTCGACCCGGGCGCCGGCCGGCTCGGAAAGCGCGGGCTGGCCGAGGGGCGCGGCGGCGCGGACGAAGGTGCCCCGCCCCACCTCTCCGGTGGCGAGGCCGCGCCGGACCAGCTCGCCGTAGACCCGGGCGGCAGTGGAGCTGGCGATGCCGCGGGCCCGCGCGAAGGACCGCTGCGGCGGCAGCCGGTCGCCAGGGCGCAACCGGCCTGCCGCGATGTCTTCGGCCAGCGCGTCCGCGATCAGCCGGTAGTCATCCACCGCCACCACTCCCACATTGCACTCGGTGCAATGACACCATTGCACTCAGCTATTGCACCACATAGCCTCGATGCATGGCTACAGCGATCATCGGGGACATCACTGTTGGGTACGACGACGAGGGCACCGGCGAGCCGCTCGTGCTGGTGCACGGGCATCCGTTCGACCGGAGCATGTGGCGGCCGCAGGTCGAGCGCTTCAGCCGCGCCGGCTGGCGCGTGATCGCCCCCGACCTGCGCGGCTACGGCGAGAGCACGGTCGTGCCCGGCAAGACCACATTGGACGTCTTCGCCCGCGACATCGCGGCACTGCTCGACCACCTCGGCGTCGACCGGTTCGTCCTCGGAGGGCTCTCGATGGGCGGGCAGATCGTGCTGGAGTGCCACCGCCTCTTCCCACACCGCCTGCGCGGGCTGGTGCTCGCCGACACCTCGGCGCCGGCGGACAGCGAGACGGCACGCGCGGCGCGGCTGGCCACCGCCGAGCGGCTGCTGCGCGAGGGCATGGGGCCGTACGCGGAAGAGGTCCTGACCAAGATGGTCGCCCCGGCCAACGTCCGCGCGCTGCCCGAGGTGGCGGCGCACGTCCTCGGCATGATGCGCGGCACCGACCCCGAGGGCGCGGCGGCGGCGCTGCGCGGGCGGGCCGAGCGCCCCGACTACGTGGCGATGCTCGCCGAGGTGGCGGTGCCCGCGCTGGTGGTGGTCGGCGCGGCGGACGAGTTCACGCCGGTGGCCGACGCCCGGCTGATGAGCGACGCGATCCCGGAGGCGACGCTGGTGGTGGTCGAGGGCGCCGCGCACATGCCCAACCTGGAACGCCCCGCCGCGTTCGACGAGGCGCTCCAGGCGTTCCTCAAGCCGCTCTGAGGCCCAGGCCCGGTGCCTCGGGCGTGCGGTGGCGGAGGGCACGTCCACGACCGCCGGGCGGCCGGAGGCGGTCGACGAGTGACCGACGGGAGCCAGCGGGTGACCGGTTCACCACAGATCGTGTTTCTCATGTCCTTCATCCGCGAAGGGTGCGAATACGGCGTCTTTCAATCTCCCCACGATCGGCCCTAGCGTGGCGTCTGGGTTTCCAGGTCACTCGGGGGTGAGGAGTGTGTGGCGGTTCGCGGGCCGTGTGAGCGTGGCGCTCGGCGTCCTCGTCGTATCGACCGGCGTGGTCGCCGCTCCGGCCGCCGCCGCGCAGGGCGTCACGGTGCAGATCACCGAGGTAAACGGCCGCTTCGAGGCCGGCGCCGCGCCGGCCGAGCTGACGGTGGTGGCGAGCAAGCGCACCCGGGAGTGCATCAAGGTGCGGTGGTCGCTGGTCGTGCGCGTGCAGGACATGAGCCTCGACCAGATCACGATCGACCGGCGGGAGGAGACCGGCTCGTTCCCGGTCGACACGCGGACCAGCGGCGCCGAGGCGCGACTCACCGACGAGCGGCTCGACCCGGGCACGCTCTGCCGCAACCGGCGGGTCACCGCGCGATACACGATCGCCTTCGACGACGACGCCACCGGCGGGCGGGTGACGCTGCGCGTGGAGGCGTACGACGCCCGCGACGAGTTGCTGGAGAGCGACACCACCACGCGCAACGTGCGAGGTGACGCCCCACCCTCCCCCTCACCGACGCCCTCGCAGGAGCAGGCCGCCGCCGACCCGACCGAGGAGGCGGAGGCACCGGTCGCCGGCGGTGGCGTCGGCGAGCCGATCACCCCGGCCGCGGGCAGTGGCGGCTCCGGGCTGCTGCCGGTCGGCCTCGCGGTCGGCGGGATGATGGTCTTCCTCGGGCTGACGCTGTTGCTGCGCGCCCGGAGCAAGCTCCTCCGCGCCCCGCCGGGACGCCGATCCGGCCCGCGTGGTGCCTGGCAGGACACCTCCGCGCGCACTATCCGGGAACGGCGCTGACCGGCTCCGTTGCCGCCAGACGCGGCCGGCAGACTCGGTGTGTAGGGCAGAATCGAGCCATTGCTCGGCCTTGAGGGAGGAAGACCTAATGACGGAGTTGGCGCGCATCGGGGTCACCGGGCTGGCGGTGATGGGCCGCAATCTCGCCCGAAACCTGGCGCGGCACGGCCATCCGGTGGCGGTGCACAACCGCTCGTACGGCCGGACCAAGGAGCTGGTCGAGGAGTTCGGCCACGAGGGCACCTTCCTGCCGGCGGAGACCGCGGAGCAGTTCGTGGCGAGCCTCGAGCGGCCCCGCCGCCTCGTGATCATGGTCAAGGCGGGCGCACCGACCGACGCCGTGATCGACGAGTTCGCGCCCCTGCTGGAGCCGGGCGACATGATCGTCGATGGAGGCAACGCGCACTTCGCCGACACGCGCCGCCGCGAGCAGGCGCTGCGCGAGCGCGGGCTGCACTTCGTCGGCACCGGCATCTCCGGTGGTGAGGAGGGCGCGCTGCACGGCCCCAGCATCATGCCGGGCGGCTCGCCGGAGTCGTACGAGGCGCTCGGCCCGCTGCTGGAAGACATCTCCGCCAAGGTCGACGGCACCCCGTGCTGCGCCCACGTGGGGCCAGACGGCGCCGGGCACTTCGTCAAGATGGTGCACAACGGCATCGAGTACGCGGACATGCAGCTCATCGCCGAGGCGTACGACCTGCTGCGCCGGGGCGCGGGTCGCGAGCCGGGCGAGATCGCCGAGGTCTTCCGCGGCTGGAACGAGGGGCGGCTGGGCTCCTACCTCATCGAGATCACGGCCGAGGTTCTCGCGCACACCGACGCGGCGAGCGGCAAGCCCTTCGTCGACGTGGTGCTCGACCAGGCCGAGCAGAAGGGCACCGGCCGCTGGACGGTGCAGATCGCGCTCGACCTGGGCGTACCGGTGAGCGGCATCGCCGAGGCGGTCTTCGCCCGCTCGCTCTCCGGCAGCGCCGACCTGCGCGCCGCCGCCCGCGACCTGCCCGGCCCGGTGCCCACCGGCGCCGCCGACCTGCTGGTCGAAGACGTCGAGCAGGCGCTGTACGCGTCGAAGATCGTCGCCTACGCGCAGGGCTTCAACCAGATCCAGGCGGGCAGCGCGGAGTACAACTGGGGCATCGACCCGGGCGCGATGGCCACGATCTGGCGGGGCGGTTGCATCATCCGGGCCGAGTTCCTCGACCGCATCAAGGCGGCGTACGACGGCGACCCCGGCCTGCCCTCGCTCCTCGTCGACGACTACTTCCAGGACGCGGTGCGCGGCGCCCAGGACGCGTGGCGCCGGGTCGTGGCGACCGCCACGACGCTGGGCATCCCGGTGCCGGGCTTCTCCTCCGCGCTGGCCTACTACGACGGCCTGCGCGCCGAGCGCCTGCCGGCCGCGCTGGTGCAGGGCCAGCGCGACTTCTTCGGCGCCCACACCTACCGCCGGGTCGACCGCGACGGCAGCTTCCACGTGCTGTGGGGCGGCGACCGCAGCGAGGTCGCGGGCTGAGTCTCCAGACAGAAAGCGGGGCCCCTTCGCGGGGCCCCGCTTTTCGTTTGCCAGCCCTGGTACGCCGGGCGGTCAGGAGCCGTCGACCGTGGTCTGCGCCTTCTCGCACGCGGTGGTCGCCTGCCGGAGCGCCGTGTTGAGCGCGGCGTCGTTGTTGGAGCCGGCCGCGTCAAGCGCCTCGATGAAGCGCCGCATGCAGGGCAGCAACGCGTCGCGCTCCGAAGTGACGTCGGCGAGCGACTCCTTGCTCTTGTTGAGCTCGTCGGTTGCCGTCTTGAGGTCCGACTCGAGCTTGGTGATCTGATCGCCGTTGGTCTTGATGGTCTGGTCGCGCTCGGCGACCTGGCTGTTGAGCGTGTCCCGCGTGTCGCCGAGCTGGCTGCTCTTCGCCACGTACAGACCGGTCATCACACCGGCCAGCAGGAAGAGCGCGACCGCCGCCACGACCGCCACCAGCATCGGCGCGCGACCGCCCGGCTGCGACTGTCCATAAGCGACACCGGTGGTCGGCGGGGCGCCCGACACCGCGTACGGCGGCGTGCTCGTGGCCGGCCAGCTCCCCGTGGGCTGGGGCGGCGGGTAGCCGGGGTAGGCCGGCGACTGCGGCGGCAAGTGCTGCGGGTCTTCCGGCGGGTACCCGGGGTGGGTCATCGCTCTTCCTCCTGAAGGGCTGGACGATTTCGCGGGCTAGCAGACCCGGAACTTGGTACACGCGTCGCCCGAGCGTGCACACCACCGCCACCACGGCGAGCACGAGCGCCGCGCGCCGTGGCCGGGGCGGCGCCTCCCGTGGGGGCCGTGCGCAGTGGTCACCGGTCAAGGATCGCACCGGGGCGCAAGCCCGCCCATATCACCACGCCTCGATCGCGCGCACCGGTCCGTCGGGCTGCCAGGTAGCGTCGGAGCCGTGATTCGGGTACTGCTCGCCGACGACGAAGGCATGATCCGGGCTGGCGTCAAAGCCATCCTCGCCGCCGATCCGGAGATCGAGGTGGTGGCGGAGGCCGGCGACGGGCGGGAGGCGGTCGAGCTGACGCTCGCGCACCGGCCGCGGGTCGCGCTCCTCGACATCCGCATGCCCAAGCTCGACGGGCTCGCCGCGGCCGACGAGATCCGCCGGGCGGCGCCGGAGACCGCGGTGGTCATGCTGACCACGTTCGGCGAAGACGGGTACATCGCCCGGGCGCTCGGCGACGGCGCCAGCGGGTTCCTGCTCAAGTCGGGCGACCCGCGCGAGCTGATCGCCGGCGTGCGGGCGGTGGCGGGCGGCGCCGCCTACCTCTCGCCCGGCGTGGCCCACCGGGTCATCGCCGAGCTGCGCGACGGCCGGATGAGCCGCGGCGCCGCCGCCCGCACCCGCACCGACGCGCTGACGGAGCGCGAGCGCGAGGTGCTGGGCCTGGTCGGGGCGGGACTGTCCAATGCGGAGATCGCGAAGCGGCTCTTCCTCGTGGAGGGGACGGTGAAGAGCTACGTCAGCACGATCCTGACCCGGCTCGGCGTGCGCAACCGCGTGCAGGCGGCCATCATCGCGTACGAGGCAGGGCTCGTCGCGCCAGCCGAGTGACGACCTCCAGCGCCACGCCCGCGACCGCCGCGATCACCACCGCCTGACCGGGCGCGCGGCCACCGATCAGTTCGAGCTGGAAGAAATCCTGGAGGAACGGCACCACCAGCACCACCGTGAACGCGCCGCCCATCGCGGCCACGAGCAGGACCCGCCACCAGGTGTACGGCCGCGCGATGATCGCCAGCCCCCAGAGCGCTACCAGGAAGAGCGTGAGCGTGGCGGCCGAGGTCTCGGCGTCCAGGTTGCCGCCGTACACGTCCCGCGCCATCAGGTACGACGTGATCGTGGCGGCCGCCGCCAGCACGCCGGCCGGTACGGCGAAGCGCAGCACGCGCCCCACGAAGCCGCTCTGCGCCCGCTCCGCGTTTGGCGCGAGGGCGAGGAAGCACCGCTCCACCGGCGGGCTGAGGAGAACGGCGCCCGCTCGCCCACCGTCCACTGTGGTGGCCGAGGGTACGCGGCGGCGAGCGCGCGGATGCTGGCGTTGGGTCGCTCGTCCGCGGCGGCGAGCGCGCCGAGCACGCCCGCCACCGGTGCGTCCGGTCGCAGCTCGCGTATCTCGGCGACGGTCATCTCCGCGTCGGTGAGCGTGCCGGTCTTGTCCAGCGCGACCACGTTCACGCGGGCCAGCCCTTCGATCGCGGGCAGCTCCTGCACGAGCGTGTCGCGCCGGCCCAGCCGGATCACCCCGACCGCGAACGCCACCGAGGTGAGCAGCACGAGCCCTTCGGGCACCATCGGCACCAGCCCGCCGACCATCCGGCGTACCGCCTCGGGCAGGTCGTCCCGGTTGACCAGGAGCTGGGTCGCCACGAGCGCCAGCCCGGTCGGGATGATCATCCAGGTGACCACGCGCAGGATCGTGTTGATCCCGTTGCGCAGCTGGGAGTCGACGAGCGTGAAGCGGCTGGCCTCCTCGGCGAGCTTGGCGGCGTACGCCTCCCGGCCGACCCGCGTCGCGGTGAACGCCCCCGCGCCGGACACCACGAAGCTGCCGGAGAGCACCGGGTCGCCCGGCCGCTTGACCACCGGGTCCGCCTCGCCGGTGAGCAGCGACTCGTCCACCTCCAGGTGCTCCGCCTCGGCGACCACGCCGTCCACCACGATCCTGTCGCCGGCGCCCAGCTCGACGAGGTCGTCCAGGACGATGTCGGAGGCGGCGACCTCCACCGCGTGCCCGTCGCGGCGGACCACCGGCCGGGCCGCGCCGACGATGGCCAGCCGGTCCAGCGTCCGCTTGGCGCGCAGCTCCTGGATGACGCCGATCAGCGTGTTGGCGATGATCACGCCGCCGAACAGCGCGTCCTGGATCGGGCCGACCGCCAAGATCATGATCAGGAGTACCCCGATGATCGCGTTGATCCTGGTGAAGAGGTTGGCCCGGATGATCTCCCCGACGCTCCGACTCGACCGCGCGGGTACGTCGTTGACCCGCCCGGTCGCGATCCGCTCGGCCACCTCCGGTGCGGTCAGCCCGGTCTCCACGCGCAGCATGCGGCCACGCTAGGTGCCCGGACCAGCCCTCGACCGCCGCCGATCGTCGCCCGCCACCCCTGACTTTCGACAGGGTCGTCGCAGCTCGTTGGGGTTACCGTCGATGCTGTGCGACGTACCGCGACCGACATCCTGCTCTGGATGCTGCTCGCCGTGCCCGTCGCGATCGCCTGGCCGGGCCACGACGCGTACCCCTTCTGGTTGCTCGTCGTCGCGATCGCCGCCCTCGGTGCCGCGGTCCGGGTGAGCCGGCGCTATCCACTCGTGTCGCTCTTCATCGTGGTCGCGCTGACCGCGGTCGACGGCAACTTCTCCTTCGGCCTGCCCGTGGTCAGCTACCTGGTCGGGCGGCGGATGGCGAGCGTGCTCCCGGCCGCGATCGGTTTTCTGGCGATCGTGGTGCTCCCGACGCCGTACATCCTCGTCGCCTCGGGCTTCTTCATCTGGACCCAGATGGCCGGCGTGCTGGTGTACGCCGGGCTCTTCCCCTGGCTGATCGGCCGCTACCGCCGGCAGCAGCAGGAGCTGACCACCGCCGGCTGGGAGCACGCCGAGCAGCTCGAACGGGAGCAGCGCATGGTCGCCGACCAGGTACGGCTGCGCGAGCGCACGCGGATCGCCGAGGACATGCACGACTCACTCGGCCACGAGCTGAGCCTCATCGCACTCCGCGCCGGCGCCCTGGAACTCGACCCCGACCTCGACGAGCGGCACCGGGCCGCGGCCGGTGAGCTGCGGGCGAGCGCGGGCGCCGCCACCGAACGGCTGCGGGAGATCATCGGCGTGCTGCGCGACCGCACCGACCCGGCGCCCACGCGCCCGGTCGACGAGGACATCGCCGAGCTGGTCCACCGGGCCAAGGACTCGGGCATGGCCGTCGACCTCCACCACGAGGGCGAGATCGGGCCGCTGCCGCCGATGGTCGACCGGGCCGCGCACCGCGTCGTCCAGGAAGCGCTCACCAACGCCAACAAGCACGCCCCGGGCGTGCCGGTCACGGTCTTGATCAGGCACGACGAGGCGGCGGCGACGATCAGCGTACGCAACGCGCCTCCGCCGGGCGGGCCGCTTCCCGTACAGCCGGCCGAGGTGGGGCCGGAGGCGGGGCGGCGCGGGCTCGTCGGCCTCACCGAGCGGGTACGCCTGGCCGGCGGCACCTTCCACGCCGACCGGCTGCCCAGCGGCGGCTTCGAGGTGGCGGCCCACCTGCCGTACGCGGCCGCGCCCGTACCGCCCCCGCCGGAGTCCTCGACCGCGCGGCGCCAGCTCGTGCAGCGCCAGGCACGGCGGGGCCTGATCGCGGCGGTCGCGGTGCCGGCGACGCTCGGGGCGGTCCTGGGCGGTACGGCGATCGCCTACTACGCGTACGCCACGGCGCACTCGGTGCTCTCGCCGGCCGACTTCGCGCGCCTCGACACCGGCATGGAGCGCGCCGAGGTGGAGCCGTTGCTCCCCGAGCGGGAGTGGCTGGACCGGCCCACGCGGGACGACGGACCAGGCGACGAATGCCGCTACTACCGCTCCGAAGGCGACCTCCTGAGCGGCGCGCTCGACATCTACCGCCTCTGCTTCGAAGAGGGCCGGCTCGTCTCGAAGGACACCGTGCCGCGCGCCTAACGATCTGTCGCGGCGGGAATCGAGTGGCCTGAGCCAGGTCCGCGCCGGGCGGCGACGCAGGCGCCCTTGCCCGTTGGGGCGTCGCCGACCCGGCCGGAGATTGGATGAGGAGCGGCGGCTGGAGGCAGCTTGGCAGGCTTTGGCAGTAGCCCGCCGCTCCCGTCAAATGACTATGGCTTGTGCGAGTCGCATTTGCAAGAGACTCAACATGATCACTCATGGTACGTTTCGGCCAGCACTCTTGGATGCGAGCCGTCGCGGTTGTACAAGTTCACAATGCGTCGTGTCACGGAGCTGGAGGGAGGAGTCGTGGACGGCACGAGCCCGACCGTCCAGCGGCGCCGGCTCGGAGTCGCCCTGCGGACACTTCGGCAGGAGCGAGGGCTGACCGGCGAGCAGGCCGGCGAGCGAGTGGAGCGCTCAGCGTCGTGGATCTCCCGCGTCGAGGGCGGCCGCATCGGCATCCGCGCCAGAGACCTGCGCGACCTCCTCGACCTGTACCAGGTGGACGACGCCGCCCGCCGCGCGGAGCTGCTGTCCCTCGCGGAGAGGGGGCGGGCGCGTAGCTGGTGGAGTGAATACAGCGGGACGATCTCGGACGCCTACGCCACCTTCATCGGTTTCGAAGACGAGGCCGCCCGCTTCGAGTCGTACGAGCCGATGGTGGTGCCCGGCCTGCTCCAGCTCGAGTCGTACGCCCGCGCGCTGGTCGAGAGCGGTATCCCCCAGCTCACCAAGCGCGAGGTGGAAGACCGCATCCAGGTGCGGCTGCGCCGGCAGGAGGTGCTCCGCAAGCCCGACAACCCCCTGCACCTGTCGCTCGTCCTCCAGGAGAACGCGCTGCGCCAGCGCGTCGGCGACGCCGAGATCATGCGCGACCAGCTGCGCCACCTGATCGAGGAGGCTCAGCGCCCCAATGTGGACCTGCGGATCCTCCTCGACGAGCAGACCCGGCCGATCGGCAGCGTCCACCACTTCGTCCTGATCTATCTGGAGCCCGAGGCGCCCGATTCGGTGTACGTGGAGGACTTTGCCGGGGGTCGATTTGAGCGTGCCAGTAACATGCGGCCCTATAGAGATGCGTTCGTACGTTTTCGCGATCTCGCGCTCGATCCAGACGAGTCGATCACTAAGATCGAAGTCGCAATCCGCCAAACCCCCTAAGAATGCGAGAACACTCTGTGTTGACGAACTCTTGGCGCAAGAGCTCGCGCAGCTACAACAACGGTGACTGTGTCGAGGCGCGCCACGACGCCTCGACCGTGGAGATGCGTGACAGCAAGGACCACGCCGGCCCGGTGCTCGGATTCCACCGGGACCGGTGGGTGGAGTTCCTGGATGGCGTCCAGCTCGGCGAGTTCGACCGGCGATAGCCCGCACGAGGGGTGGGAGTGGTCCGCACTCCCACCCTCCTTCGTACCCCGGGCCGGTCGGCCCGCCCCTCCCCGTGGACGCGACCGCGCGCCGAGCCGTCTGCTTCGGTCTTTGCCCTGCACAGGGCCTGTGTGCGGGCTACCGTGAGGCGGAAGGCGCCCCCCGCCTCTCCGCGAGTGCGCGGGCGCGGTCTCGCCGTGCGCGAGCGGGGGCCGCCACCATCCACCGGCCGGGGCAACCGGCCGGACGGCCGGCCTCGACGACGCGGCCGGGGGAAGGAGAGCACCATGAGCACCGCGCGCGACATCATGCATCCGGGGGCCGAGTGCATCGGCGAAGACGACACGCTGGAAAGCGCCGCCCGCATGATGCGGGACCTCCACGTGGGGGCGCTGCCGATCTGCGGCAAGGACGACCGCCTGCACGGCATCATCACCGACCGCGACATCATCGTGCGATGCATCGCCGAGGGCGGCGACCCGCGCCAGATGACCGCCCGCGAGATGGCGCAGGGCACGCCGATCTGGGTCGACGTCGACGCCGACCAGGACGAGGTGCTGCGGCTGATGGAGAGCAACAAGATCCGCCGCCTGCCGGTGATGGACGGCCAGCGCATCGTCGGCATGATCAGCGAGGCCAACCTCGCCACGCACCTCGACGAGCGCCGCATGCACCAGTTTGCCGAGAGCATCTACTCGGCTCAGCCCACCAACTGACGAGCCGCGGGAGCGGGGGCGCGCTACGGCCGCCCCCGCTCCCGTGCACCAACAGGTCTACTGTGGACGGACATCGCTCAGCGCTCCTGCATCAGCCCCAGCTTGTGCCCGTCGGGGTCGGTGAAGAACGACATCCACAACTCGGTCGCGCCGTCGCGGTGCACCACGTGCGGCTTGCCGTGTGCCTCGACGCCCGCCGCGACCAGCCGTGCGTGCTCGGCCTCGATGTCGTCGACCCGGAAGTAGAGCGTGCACCGGCTGGCGAACTCCGGGCTCTCCGGCACCCCGAGATAGAGCCGCACGTCGCCGCTGGCGAAGAAGGCCATCGGCTGCCCCGGCACCTGGAAGAGCAGCGGGATGCCGAGCACGTCGCGATAGAACGCCACCGCGCGGTCGATGTCGCGCACGCTGACGTGGATCTGGGCGACCGGCCCGAGCGCCATGGCTGCCTCCGGTAATGCGTAACTGTGGTAAAAGATTAACCATGGTGAAGCAGTCGGGGCAAGGAGGGCTGCCCGCGCGCCCCGCTGGCGTACCGGCCGACGAGCGGCACGAGACCGCCAGCCTGCTCCACTCGGCGGCGCTGCGGCTGCTGCGCGTCGCGCGTACCCGGGATGTCGGCATGGACCTCGACGGGCCGCGCGCTTCTCTGCTGTCGGTCGTGGTCTTCGCCGGTCCGCAGCCGGTCAGCCGGCTCGCCGCGATCGAGCAGGTCTCCCCGCCCGCGATCACCAAGCTGGTCGCCGCGCTGGAGGCGGACGGGCTGGTGGTGCGCGAGCGTGCCGCGGCCGACCGCCGGGTCGTGCTGGTCACCGCCACGGCGGCCGGCCGGCGCCTGCTGGAGCGCGGCCGGGCGGCCCGGGTCCGCGCGGTCGCCGACCTGCTCGACGGCGCCTCCGCACGCGACCTGGCCACGTTGCGCCGCGCCGCGCAGATCATCGCCGGCCGCCTCTGACCGCCACGACGATCTCCACCTCGGCTCCGGCGAGACGGATCGGGTACGTCCGCGTCACGCTCCAGCCGGCGCCCGGCCCAACGCCGTCGTGCCGGAGCGCGACCAGACGGCCGCCCGGGCGGAGCACTCGGCCGGTCTCCGCCCACAGCCGGGCCGGCGCCCTGGAGAGCGTGCCCGCCGCGACCACCTGCCGCTGCCACGGCGGGTTGACCAACACGCGGTCGACACTGCCACTCGACACCGGCAGCGCGCCCGCGTCCGCCCGGATCCACGAGACCCCGAGCCCGGTCGCGTTGGCGGCGGCGGCGCGGAGGGCCGCCGGGTCGCGGTCGGCGCCGAGCAGCCGGGCGCCCGTTGCGTACCCCTCGATCAGCAGCGTGCCCGCGCCGCAGCACGGATCGAGTACGAGGTCGCCGGGGGCGATGCCGGCGAGCCGTACCATCGCCGCCGCCACCGGCGGATGGAGCGTGCCGGGGACGCTCGCCCGCTTGTACGCGCGACGGTGGGCGGGGCGGTCGCCGAGGCGTACGGCCACGGTGGCCCGCTTGCCCTCGATCGTCACGCGCCACGCGCGGGTCCCCGGCGGTGGGCGCACCCCGCCGCGCCGAGAGTGGTACGGCACACCGAGCACCGCCGCCAGGTGGGCGCCGACCGTGTCCTCGACGTCGTACCGGCCGAAGCGGCGCGGGCCGACGATCGAGGCGGAGACGTCGATGCCGGTCGTGTGCGGTGGCTCGGGGAGGTCATCGAGTTCGGCGACGAGGTGGTGCAGGTCGTCCTTCGTGTGGCCGACGCCGTGGATGACGGCGGCCACGAGCAGTACGTCGTCGGCGGTGGGCAGGGCATGGATGGCCGCGGCCGGATCCGGCGAGGTGAAGTGCACCTCGCGGTGGCCGATGAGGTCGACACGACCGAGACCGCGAGTGCGGATCTCGTCAGCGACCAGGGCTTCCAGGCCTCGCACCGTCCGCGCCAGAAGGCGCGCGCGCATGGTTCTTCTCCCGCGGCTGGACCCGGGGCGGCGCGCCGCCGCCCCGCATCACCGGCGGTGGGATGGGTCCGCGACCCGCCAGCGGAGGGTCAGCCGGCGAGGAAGAAGAACGTCATCCGCGCACTATAGCTCAGCCCGTGGCGGGGACGTCCGCCACGAGGTCGGTCGTGGGCACGCGGGATCCGCTCGACGGCTCGATCGTGACGCCAAGCCGCTCCATGCCGCGGATGTCCGGGATCAGCCTGGTGGCGCCGCCCTCGCCCGCCGGCATGGTGCCACGCGAGTCGGGCGTGCCGCCGGCGATGGCCCACAGTTGGTACGCCTTGTCGGGGCCGGGCGGCCGGGCGCCGGAGAGCATGACCACGCCCTCGTTGCGGCTGTCGGAGAGCACCATCGTGATCTGGCCGCCCCCGATCACCGGGGCCGACCTCAGCTCCGCGTCGGAGGCGGCGAGCACCGCCTCGACCCGCGCGGTCTGCTCACGGAGGGCCTCGGCGGTGGCCCGCTCGTCCCGTACCCGCTGCTCCTGGACCACGTAGGACACCGTGCCCGCGCCCGCGGCCAGGAGGACCGCGGCGGCCGCGACGGCGGTGCGGCGCCGCCAGCCGCGGACGGTGGGTGAGGGGTCGCGGGCCGCGCGGTCCGGACCCGCCGGCGGCAGCTGGCGGGTCCGGCGGATCTCGGCGAGCACGTTGTCGCGCAGCCGGGGTGGGGGCACCGACCAGGCCCCTCGGCGAGCCGGGCGGCGGTCTCCTGAAGCTCGGCGACCTCCCGCGCGCAGGACTCGCACCCGGCGAGGTGGCGGGCGAACGCCGCCCGCTCGATGTCGGAGAGCGCGTGCAGCGCGTACGCTCCGGCCAGCGAATGCACATCGCTCATGGCCGTCCTCGCTTCGCTGCGGGCGGCCACGAGACTCCACACGCACTGAGCCCAATGATTCGCTCGCTACGCTCGCTCATTGGTGCACCCTTGTTTCGCTCGATCCGGTCATGGGTTGGGCGCACCGGTG
>NZ_JBHLUH010000073.1:0-202058 GCF_042433955.1 Phytohabitans kaempferiae
GGTGGTCGCGGTGCTCGGCGACCGCGCGGGCCTCTTCGGCAACGGCACCTCCGGCGAAGGCTGCGACGCCGAGACCCTCGACCTGCCCGGCGTACAGCCGGAGCTGCTGGAGGCGCTGCTCACGACCGGCAGGCCGGTGGTGGCGGTGCTGCTGTCCGGCCGGCCGTACGCACTGGGCGCCTTCGCCGACCGCCTCGCCGCCACCGTCCAGGCCTTCTTCCCCGGCGAGGAGGGCGGCCCCGCCGTCGCCGGCGTCCTCTCCGGCCGCGTCTGCCCCTCCGGCCGCCTCCCGGTCAGCGTGCCCCGCCGCCCCACCGGCAGCCCCTCCACCTACCTCGGCCCGCCACTCGCCCACGCCACCGCGGTCACCTCGGTCGACCCGACACCGCTCTACCCGTTCGGGCACGGCCTGTCCTACACCACCTTCGCCTGGGACAGCGTGCGCGTCGACGGCGCGACCACCGACCCCGAGCGGCCGGTCGAGGTGCCGACCGACGGCGCGATCACCGTCTCCATGACCGTCCACAACATCGGCAAACGACCCGGCGCCGACGTGGTCCAGCTCTACCTCCACGACCCGGTCGCACAGGTCACCCGCCCAGTGGTCCGCCTGATCGGATACGCACGGGTGGCGCTCGCCCCCGGCCAGTCCCGGCGGGTCGACTTCCGCGTGCACACCGACCTGACCGCCTTCACCGGCCTCGCCGGCCGCCGCGTAGTCGAGCCCGGCGCGCTGGAGCTACGCCTCTCCCGCTCCAGCACCGACGTCGCCCACACCGTCGCCCTCCAGCTCGTCGGCGACGAACGCGAAGCCGGCACCGACCGCCAGCTCACCACCGAGGTCACCCTCCACAAGCCACAGCCACAGCACTTCGCCGAACACACGCAGAGCCCTTAACCGTACTTCGTGACGAAGTGTCTCCCCACGATCTTGTTGATCTAACGCAACGTCTCGACAGGCACTCCGACAGCAGCATTGCGAACCGGCCCGTCGCTGGAGGCGGCTACGCGAACTGCGTGAAGATCGTGGCCTGGCGCTGAAATACGTCGCCAACTTTTGAGCATCGAATTCGCCGACCTGGCCGCCCATGGGCACGGGCGGCGGGTGTTCCAGTTCGACAAGGTGGCCTCGCTGCCGTCACCCTCGCCCAGCTCAAGCAGCTCGGCTTTCCCCGCGAGGTGGTCGCCGCGGTCGACGCGGTCACGCGGCGAGACGTACGAGGACCTGATCCGCCGCGCGGCTGCTGACCCGCTCGGCCGGCTGGTGAAGCTGGCCGACCACACCACGAACAGCGGCCCAGCGCGGCTGGCGCTGCTCGACGACGCGACCGCCGAGCGGCTACGGCAGAAGTACGCCCGGGCCCGCGAGATGCTCGATGCCGAGCCGCACCTTGGCTGAGACGACCCTGACCGTCTGGTTGCCGCCCTGACGCAGGCTGGTTCGAGGCGAGCCGCACCAGCATCGGCGACGTCGTTGTCTGCCGCCGCTGGATCACCACGTCGTCATCGTGCCCACGGACCGCAGCCTGCGCGGCTTTGGCGAGAAAGACGGCCACCGCGTTCGCCGAGATGCGGCAACTGTCGGATGTTGGCCCAGCAGCGGATCGGGCGTTGGGCGAGGCGACCTGCCCGTGCGGCGGGAAGCGCTGGGTTGATGACGAGAACTGATCGCCTGACCGGGAGGAGTTTGCCCGCGGTCGCCGGCGGGATTCTGGGCTGATCCCGTGCGGGTTCTGCAATAGACGCGGCCGAAAAAGACCGTTGCCTCAAGTGGACGCCCGATCTACCTTTAGACCAACAGGTACGCAGACCGACCAAGGAGTCACCGACATGTTGTGGCACGCCACGCACAAACCGCAGCGCCAGTCGCTGTGCGGTTTCGCGGGCCTGTCCTACGTCAGGCGACCCAGCGACGTGACCGCCAGCGAGAAGCCGAACCCGGGCCAGAGGCGGCGAACGTAGCGCATACCAACAGCGTCTACGCCGCCCTCCCAGACCGGGACCGGGCGGCGTTTTCGTTGCAGGGCACCAACTTCATAGAGGCGTAGCTCAACGGAAGAGCCCTGGTCTCCAAAACCAGTCGTTGCAGGTTCAACTCCTGTCGCCTCTGCGATCCCCCGGCTGCGGCCGGCGGGACTGATGGTTGAAAACTCCACAGTGGATGGCATACACACGATGCCCCGTTCGGCCAGCGGAGGAATCCGTTGGCCGGGCTGGGCGATCGGGAGCGACCGGCACGGTGACCGGACCTGATTTGGGATCAGGAAGTGCGGGTTCGACTCCCGCTCTCGGTAGGCAAGCCGTCGTAGCTCAGGTGGTACGAGCACGCCCTTGGTACGGGCGAGGTCGGGGTTCAACTCCCCGCGATGGCTCTCATGCGGCTGTAGCACAACGGCAGTGCGGCTGCTTGCCATGCAGCAGACCCGAGTTCGACTCTCGGTAGCCGCTCCAAAGCCCTCACCGGTCACGCCGACGAAAGGAGGATGCGGTGGACGTCCTGGTCATCAACGCCGACCTCGGCCCGCTCCACCGGGTCAGTCTCCGCCACGCGGTACGCATGCTGGTCCGGCGTGTCGCCGAGGTCCACGAAGCCCAGCCCGACCGGGTGATCGGCGTCTACCCGGTCCCGGCGGTCGTCCGCCTGGTCTGGTACGCCGTCAAAGAAGTGGCGGTACACCGCCGGCCCGGCCTGGTCCCGCTCGGGCGTCCTGGCCCGCGACGGCCGCCGGTGCGGCTACTGCGACGGGCACGCCACGACCGTCGACCACATCCTGCCTCGCTCCCGCGGCGGCCGGAACACCTGGCTCAACACCATTCCCTTGTAGCCCAATGGCAGAGGCGCCGTCTTGAGGAGGCGGTCATGTGCGCGTTCGACTCGCGCCGAGGGCACGCATGCCGACGGAGCACGACGGGTCGTGCACTCGACTTGTAATCGAGAGGTAGCCGGTTCGAGGCCGGTCGTCGGCTTCATACCAGCGCAGCACGACGGGTGGTGCACGCGTCTCGTAAGCGCGCGGAGCCGGTTCGAGCCCGGCCGCTGGCTCTGGGGTACGTGCTGGTGCACAGGCTCGCTTTGCAAGCCTGTGGCGCGGGGTTCGACTCCCCGGTACTCCACGCTTGTGCTCGTGATGGAACCCGGCGAGCACACCATGCCGACATAGCTCAGTGGTCAGAGCAGCCGCCTGTCGAGCGGAAGGCCGGCGACACCATGCCCCGGTAGCTCAATTTGGACAGAGCGCCGGTCTACGAAGCCGTAGGTTGCAGGTTCGAGTCCTGCTCGGGGCACTTATCGGGACGTGGCGCAGCTTGGTAGCGCTCGCGGCTGGGGGCGCGCGGTCGTCGGTTCGAATCCGACCGTCCCGACCAACGGCGGGCCGCAGCCGGCCTTGAAAGCCGGAGCCCGGTGAAAGCCGGCGGGTTCGACTCCTGTGCTTTCCGCCAGGCGCCGTTAGCTGAGTGGTTTAGCCGCCGACTCTTAATCGGGCAGACGAAGGTTCGATTCCTTCACGGCGTACCACCGACACGCATGTGCGCTGGATGCGCTGCCGGGCCTTCTAAGCCCAGCGTGCCAGGTTCGATTCCTGGACATGCCGCACAACCTTCTCCCGCTAGCTCAATGGATAGAGCACCATCCTCCTAAGGTGACGGTCTGCGTTCGACTCGCAGGCGGGAGACCTCATGCCGTCGGCGCCTGATGGCCGGGCTCCGTACTTTTAATGCGGACTGCGGGGGTTCGATTCCCTCCGGCGGCACTGCGGGCGTGGTGGAGTGGATACCACACTGGGCTCATTACCCGGAGACGCGGTTCGAATCCGACGCCCGCCACCCAAGCCCCGGTAGCTCAGCTGGAGAGCGCCGTCTCGACAAGGCGGATGTCGGATCCTCCTCGGGGCACGCAACGCGCGTTCGGCTATGGGTAGGCTCTCGTCCTTTCAAGTCGGGAAGCGGGTTCGAGTCCCGCACGCGCGACCATTTCGGCGTCGTTCAACGGCAGGACGCGGGGCTGTTAACTCCGTCATGGCAGTTCGAATCTGCCTGCCGAAGCGTCTGGAGGGGCCGGCTGGTCACGGAACGCCGTTGGAAACGGTGTACGGGTCCAGGCCCGTCGCGGGTTCGAATCCCGCTCCTCCGCGCGCCGCAGCCCATCTGGTTGGTGGGACCTGGCTTATATCCAGGCTGTGGTCGAGTTCGATTCTCACGCGGCGCACGCCGGGTGATGCCTGTGTAGCTCAACGGGAGAGCGCCCCTCTACAAGGCGGAGGCCGGGGGTTCGACACCCTCCTCGGGCACTGTGGCTGTAGCGCGCGGCCCTCCGAAGGCCGAGGCCGCTGGTTCGAATCCAGCCGGGCTACGCGATGGCCTCGGAACGCTCCCGGTGGGGCGCCCAGCCCGCAAAGCTGGTGACCGTCCGGTTCGACTCCGGCCGGGGCCTCGACATGTCATCCACTGTGGACATCGTGAGCGGGGCGTTGGCTGCCCGGCCGTCCCTCATAAGGACGGAGTGCCCGGATCGACACCGGGGCTCACGACGGGGAGGGAATGTGCTCGCGTCGCCCTGCGGGGTGACGCTCGTTTCCCTCTGCACCTCCCGGTGCGAAGCCCGGCGGTTACTTCTTCTCTTACAAAGAAACCAGACCGCAGGGCGCCTTTGATCTCGGGAGGCCACAACTTCAGATGCGAGTGCCCGGTGCGTAGGTGACGGTTACTTCCACTGGTAATGGGCGGGTTGCGGGTTCGAGTCCCGTCGGCAGCTTCGGTTGCCGTAGCTCAACTGGCAGAGCAGCAATGTCACCGTCGCCGCTTGGATCTCGGGCACCCGCAATCTGGAGCCGGCTCCTCCCGGTGCGAACGGAGTTGAACGGATGAGCAAGTTCAACAAGACCTCGACCCGCCCGGCGGGTGGCACGTCGCCGGTGTTCACCGAGGCGGCCCCGACCGGCAAGACGTTCGAAGGCGCACCCGGCTACGCACGGGACGCCAAGTCCGAGCTGTTCCTCCTCGCCGTCTCGAACATGGTCGGCGAGCAGACCTTCTACGAGCAGGCCGACGCCCGCGACAGCCGGTACCAGAAGCTCGTCCGCCAGGTCGCCGTCGCCGACCCGGAGTGGACGGCCGGGTTCCTGGCCTGGCTGCGCGGAGACGCGAACATGCGGTCGGCCGCGCTGGTCGGCGCCGCCGAGTTCGTCCGCGGCCGCCTGGCCGCTGGCGGCGAGCAGCAGCTCCCCCGCCGCGACCACACCACGGAGGGCACGGACAGCCTGTCGTACTCGACCGCGTCGAACCGGCGGGTCATCGCCTCGGTGCTCCAGCGCGCCGACGAGCCGGGCGAGCTGCTCGCGTACTGGACCTCGCGGCACGGCCGGGCGATCCCCAAACCGGTCAAGCGCGGCATCGCGGCGGCGGTCGGCCGGCTCTACACCGAGTACACGCTGCTGAAGTACGACACCGCGACCCGGGGCTTCCGGTTCGCCGACGTCATCGAGCTGGTCCATCCGGCACCGGTCACGCCACGGCAGGGTGAGCTGTTCCGCTACGCGCTGGCGCGGCGGCACAACCGGCCAGACGTACCCGACCCGGAGGCGCTGCCGATGGTCGCGTTCAACCGGACGCTGCGCGCGCTCGCCGCCACCAACCCGGAGCGGCACCTCCTCGACCAGGAGGCGCTGCGCCGCGCCGGCATGACGTGGGAGGACGCGCTGTCGCTCGCCGGATCCACGGTGGACAAGGCGAAGCTGTGGGAGGCACTGATCCCGTCGATGGGCTACATGGCCCTGCTGCGCAACCTGCGCAACTTCGACCAGGCCGGCGTCTCCGACCAGGTGGCCGAGCAGGTCGCGGCAAGGCTTGCAGACCCTGACCAAGTGGCAAAGTCCCGGCAGTTCCCGTTCCGGTTCTACGCCGCATACAACGCTGTCGGCTCGCTGCGGTGGGGGCACGCGCTGGAGAAGGCGCTAGCCGCGTCCCTGGCGAACGTTCCGGCGCTCCCGGGCCGCACGCTGGTGCTGGTGGACCAGTCGCCGTCGATGTTCCCCGGCTACTACTCAGCGGCGCAGCAGGTGATGCGGGACATCAGCAACGCCGACGTGGCGAAGATGTTCGGCTCGGCGCTGGCACTGCGTGCGGCCAACGCGACCTTGGTCGGGTACGGCCACACCAACTACCGGGTGCCATTCGGTCCCGGCGAGGCAGTTCTGCGGGTCATGGGCAAGTTCCGGCAGGAATACGGCACCGACGCCTACGGTGCGGCACGCGACCACTTCGACCGCCACGACCGGATCGTCGTTGTGACCGACGGCGAGAACAACGGCTCGCTCCGTTCATGGAAGCATGCTCGCGTGCCGGGCACCGTGCCGATCTACACGTGGAACATCGCGGGCTACCGACTGAGCCAGGACCCGGGCGGGCGGAACCGGCACACCTTCGGCGGCCTGACCGACCAAGCGTTCAGGATGATCCCGCTGCTCGAGGCCGGAAAGTCGCAGACGTGGCCTTGGGTGTCCGCCAACTAGGCTGACGTGTGTTAGCGGAGTGGCTACGGCCCGCGACGTCGGCACGGTCCCGGGCCGCTCCGTCTGTCAGTCAGTCTCGCAGGCCACCCCGTCGTTGTCCCGGTCCAGACCCTTCCGATAGCCGGGCTCACCCCGGTAAATCGGTGCCGCACCAGCTCGTCTCGCCGCATCACAGTTGGCGTAGTAGACGTCAGGCTCGTCCTCCGGCGGCGGAGGTGCGGCCGGCTTCGTCGTCTTCGGCGGAGGTGGCGGCACCGCCGGTTTCTTCGACGCGGGCGGCTTCGGCGCCGGGCTTGAGGTCGCCGGAACGGGCGAAGGCGTCGGTGACAGCGACAGCGATGGAGATGGGCTCGGCGTCGAGCTGGGCGAGGCCGGCGTCTCAACCGGCGCGGAAACCAGCCGCTCCACACCGGCGGGCTGCGCGGTCGCGGTCACTCCACCACCCGGCTCATCGTCATCGCCGGTGGTGGCAAGAGAGACGACCCCGCACAGTCCGCACAGCAGCAGCATCGCGCCCGCGGTGGCCCCGCCGACGATCGTGAGCGCCTTGCGGAGGGCAGGATCGGGTGTTTTGCGTGGTGCATGGTAGGTCATGTGCGGCAGTGTGGTCTTGCCCAGAGATCGACTTCACTGGCTGTTAGGTCAGGGTTGGTGTCGCCTACTGGACTGGCACGTTGCTCCGAGCCGCCCCACGTCCAGGGTCGAGACTCCAGTACTCCAATACCGGGGTAGGCCAGTAGAGGCGCACGGGCTAGCGTGCCTGCGATCCTCGCCAACGGAACCCCAGGTCAACGCAAGGCAGTCATCGAGGAGTACACCGCCGAGATCAAGATCCAGGGCAGCCAGCTCATACCCATCTTCTGGATCCCCACCAACGGCGAAGGGCCAGCCGACACGCCGACTGACCCCGCGTTTCGCACATCAGTACACGTTGTGGGGCGGGCGGGACTCGAACCCGCGACCGAGGGATTATGAGCCCATCCAAGATCATTACTATTGGGTCGGCTTGATCCCGGACCGGGGCCGTGACGTGCGGTTTCATTGATCGCCGTCCGGCCCCCTCCGGGGTCGTCCGGACGGCAACGGCGCCGTTCCCTAGCAAGATCCCTAGCACTTGCCCGGGACCTCCAGCACGACGGAGGTCGATGTTATGAAGGCAAGTGAGTACGCGGCGACCACCGGGTACGTCGGCCCGCAGCTCCGGGAGGTGGCTCTGCGCGACGCGCTGCGCGGCGTGGATCTGGGCGGCCACGACGAACGGATCATCGCCTGAATGGTCCGGCAACTCGACGACCCCACCCTGCGTACGGTTGTCAGTCGCATCGAGCGTGCCCGGCTCGCGGAGGTGTCGCGGTGACCGCCGAGCGCCCGCGACCCGCGTACGGTGAGCGGCTCGAAGGTGTGGTGCAGGTCGCCATCATGCTCGTCATCGGCGCCGCGGCGGGAGCGGCGAGCTTCACGCACGTCCACGATGTGGCGGAGACGCGCGGCCAGCCGGGGTGGCTGGCCTGGGCCGACGCGGTCACGGGCGCGCTTTTGTCGAAGCCGTCGAACAAGGCCGCACTCCCGACCATCGCGAGCTGGCCCGCGCTGCTGGGGCCGACATCTCGCACGCCCGGCGGGTGCACCGGCGGTTGGCGGCGGCGCAGCCCGGCTGAGTCCGGACCGGTCCAGTTCCCTGGGACCACGTCTCGGGGAACTGGACCGGCTCCCGGAACGCTGGGCCGCCGTTGGCGGTAGCCTGCCCTCGTCACGCGAGCCGGACACCATGGGCGAAGGGGAGTACGAAGCGATGGCGACAACGGTCGACCTGGTTGCGCGGAGCGGCGACCTCAAGCGCGAGCTGGTGCAGTACACGCAACAGCCACGCTACGACCGGGCCCTCCGTGAGGCGCTGCTGGCCCGGGACCTGCCCCCGACCGTGTCCGAGGAACAGCAATGGATCATGTTCCTGGACTACTTCGTGCTGCAACACCGGCTGCCCAACGGCAAGACCGTGGTGGAGCAGTTTGTCGCCGCCCACCCCGACCTGCCCGAGGCCGAACGGGACCTGCTGCTCGGCTGGCGCGACGTGGTCGAAGGCGTCTTCGAGGTCAAGCGCCGCGACGGTGACGCACTCGTGGTGGAGAACCTGATCGACGACCTGACCTACCGGGTGTATTCCAATATGGGGCCGGCCGTGTTTCGCCGGATGCCGCGTCGCTCGTTCGTCATTACCCGGCTCGTGCCCATCGGTGCGGACTGGCTGATCAGCGGCATGACAAATGTGTTCCCCGCCGGCCAGCGCGCGCACGTCCACCAGGCCGCCGCTGGCGTCGCGCTGCGCAATCCCGCCCTCATCTTTCGCAACCCGGACAAGCTCGCCCGCGGTTGGGAGCTGCAGCGCGCCGAACGGGACCGGTTCGTCCGCTTCTTCGGCACCGACCTCGTCGTGCTGTCTGGCGAGCAGTTCGCCGATCAGATGCGCCAGTACCAGGAGTTCAGCCGCAAGGAGATACTCGCAGCCCTCCCCGAAGCCGATCGCACACGCCGTGCCGACAGCCCGGCCCCGGAGTTCGCCACCGATCCCCACCTGCTGGAATCCGAGACCGTGGCCATCATCTTCGACGAGGTCGAGGGATTGAACTTCTACGCCGAGTTCGGCCTTGTCGAGGCGGTCTTCGCCGATCCGGCGCTGCTGCGTCGCCGCCTGTACAAGCAGCGGCTGATCGACTACCTGGACGATGAGTCCGTCTCCCCGCTGCCGTTCCGGCGCCTGGCCGACCGCGACCTCGACCGGGCCAGCGTGCTCTTCCAAAAGCTGCTGCGCCGGCCCGGCTTCGACTGGCGCCGCGACGGGGAGGAACTGCTGCGCGAACGCAAGGCGTCGTTCTTCGAGCGGCCGCCGCAGCCCTCGTTCAGCCCGATCAGCGAACACCTCGCCGGGTACGTCTCGCGAGGCTGACCACGACCGGCTGGCAGACTGGTTCGTCGTGGCACAGTTCGTCATCGCCAGAAACCCGGAGCCGGACTCGCGGCTGCCGTACCTGCTGTGGGTGCCGCTGGGCCAGCGGGGCGTGCTGTTCAAGGCCGGCGGCACCTGGCCGCGCACGTCGGCGGTGTATTGCCACCCGATCGACGGCTGGCCGGACGACGCCGAGGTGCTGGAACGGCTGCCCGTGCGCTCCTGCGTACGCCGGGGCGCCGCGATCGACCTGGTCCTCGACCGGGGACGCGAAAACCGCTCCCAGTTCGTGTTCACCACCGCCCGGGGCCGTGAGGTGGTGTTCTGGCAATCCCCGCGTACCGTCAAGCAGTCCCGCCCCGGTGTGCGCCGGCCCACCGCCCGCGCGGCCGGCATCCCGCAGCTGGAGATCCTGGTCGACATCCGCGAGCAGTACCCGTACCGCTTCGCCGACCAGCGCGTCAGCGTGACCCGGCGGCCGCTACCGGCCGGCGACTACGCGGCCATGGTCGACGGGCGGCTTGTCGCCACCGTGGAACGCAAATCAATCCCTGACCTGATCTCCTCGATCACCGGCAGCAAGCTCAAGTACGCCATGGCCGACCTGGCCGCGCTGCCACACGCGGCGATCGTGGTCGAGGACCGCTACGCCGCCATCTTCAAGCAGACCCGGGTACGCCCCGCCACCGTCGCCGATGCCCTCGCCGAACTCCAGATCACCTGGCCGGCCATCCCGATCGTGTTCGCCGACACCCGGGCGTTGGCCGAGGAGTGGACCTATCGCTTCCTGGCCGCTGCGGCTCATCACGCCGGGGACGACGCGCACGGCCGGGACCGGCTGGCCGACCTACCCGAGCCGGCCCCACCGCCGGCACCCGATCCCACCGCCGCGGAGATCCGGGCCTGGGCGCGCACCGCTGGCCTGGACATCAGCAACGGTGGACGCATCCCCGTCGAAATCCGCGAGGCGTACCGCCACGCCCACACCTGACCACCCTCCCGGACTACTGGTCAGGAGGCTGCGACGAGGTCAGCTCATCGCGCCAGGCAGCCACGCGGGCACGCAGCGAAGCGACCTCCGTCGGCGAAAGGCCGTACTCGGCGAAGTCCTCGTCGTCGAATCGTTCGACGTAGCGCAGCATGCCCGCGAACATCGCGCGGTCGAAGCCGGCATCGACGGTCTCCGCGAGCACGCACAACCGATCGAGGGTGTAACGGCCAGACGTGATCGCCGCGTCGATGTCGAGGAAGTCACGCGCGGCAGCGCGGTTGTACAGGGCGTCCATCTTGCCCGCCAGGACATCGTCGGCGTGCAGCACCGGGCCGATCTCCATCTGTACCGGCGGTTGCATACGCCAATTCGCCACCAACTCCACCCGGTACTGTGCGCCCGGCTCTGCCGGGTCGGTGAGGTACAGGCGGACGAACGTGTCCGTCCGGTGGTCGACCTCGACCTGGTAGCCCGCGCCACGGTATGCGGTGATCACCTCGTCGACGGCGGCTGGGAAGTCCGCTCGGCGTTGCCAGTCGGCGAACAGGTCAACGTCTTCACTCGGGCGTTGCAGAATGCCGTGCGCGGCGACGGCATGGCCACCGGCCAGCGCGAACCCGTGTGGCCCGCCCGCCGTGAGCCCGATCTCGGCCAGGCGCCGGTGGACCGCCGCGTGTTCCGCTCTCACTACGCGGCTGGCCGGCGCGCGGCGGCCAGTTCAGGAAACCGCGCCTCCCACAGCTGGCGCACCTGGGGCGGGACTACCAGGCCCGGCCACAGCCGCACCAGTGTCGGCCCGTCCAGCCATCGGGTCAGCTCCTCCGGATGGGTGGCTTCGCGAAGGACGGTCTCGTACATGCTGGCCAGCCTGCGCGGGTTGTCCAGGTCATAGCTGGCCCGGCCGGACCAGTTCAACCGCCGGTCCAACCGCAGCACTCCACTCGTGGGACCACGCAAGTCGGCCAAGCGTGCAGCCACCGCGTAGGGGCGTTGGTCGGCGTACCGCGAGCCGAGCGGCGCACGAGATGCTTCCGCGCTCATTGCCAACCCCCTCCGCCTCGGCGTCGACCGTCTCATCCACGGTAAACGACCACACGCAGTTGATGTCACATCAGGCGGTTGCGCGACTTGACTTCTCCGCTGAGCTAGCTCAGGATGAAGGCGCTGTAAGTTCTTAGAGTTCTCGGAGTCGGGATGGCAAGTATTGATATTGACGACACCACCGATCAGTACCTGGAGTTCGCCGCGAACGTTGGCGGGGTCACCAAGGGCCAGATCGTCGCCCAGCTCGTAGCCGCGGCCAGGACCAGGGCCAAGCCTCCCCTGGAGAGCAAGGAGAGTGACCAGAACGCGGTCGCGATACACGTGGACTACGACGGCCACCGCACCCGAGCCCAGTTTGTCCCCGGCCCCGGCCGCATCGAGATCACGGACGGGCCACTCGCCGGCATGACGTTCCGCACGCCAAGCGAAGCCGCGCGCGCCGTCGTGGGCCACTACAAGCCCACTGTCTCCCCACATAGGAATGGCTGGGTTTTCTGGATCATTACCGCGAACGGAGAACCGCTGCAAAGCATCCGCCACAGTCGTCCATGACGCGGACGTCGACGCCGTTCCCTAGCAAGATCTCTACCATCTGCTCGGGCCGGCCAGGACCCTTGATGCCGAACCGTTCGATAGGCTACATCAGTGCGCACGACAATCGTCACCACGAAGGCTCGCGCCAGTGACGTACGGCCACCGCTATGTGACCGCTGCTGGGTGGATAGGCTCGGACGACCCGTCATTGTGAGCCAACGAGTACGAGCAAAGGACCCGGGCGGCGATTAGCATCCTAGGGCACGCACCAACGTTCATTGCTCTTGTCGCTTGACCTCGATGGCTTGATCTAGCTGTTGCTGCCGTTTGCTATGTTCGTCACGTAGCCGCTCTGTCATTTCGGCGAATATCGCATAGGCATCTTCGTCGACCAAGTTACGGTATCTACCAACGCGCAGTTCAACCGCCTCATACTCTCGTTCTATCGCATCTGCGGCTTGCTGCGAACTGAAGCTCCGTTCGTGGTATTTGTAGTAGCCAGTAAACCCAGCCGCCAGGCCAACGGCCGCGGTAACGCCGACGGCCGCCCATCGTGCCTGTGCATAGGAAACGGAGGCCGTCGCTATCGCGGTGGAAGCTACCGATCCGGCAATGACTACCCCCTGGAATCGATTGTGTATCCGTCGGTTCCGATTTGCTTCTTCGCGAAATTGAGCGATGATGTCCAGAGTGTCGTCACGGTACCGCTTCTGAGCAGCAAGCGGTGATCCGCTTAAATCCGCTTGCGGGTCACGCTGTTCGATGAGCAGTCGCCGACGTAGCAGGTTCAGTCGCTTTATATTGAAGCGAGTTTCTCGCATCCGCTTGTATTACCGATACACGACAGCGGGCGAGAGTATGACCGAAAGCGCGAGTACACCGTAGGCGTAAGGTACGTATCGGTCCGTCCAGGCGTCTCGATATAGCACTACGACCACCGCTAGCGCCAATAGACCGAGATTGCCCAAGAAGAGCCAGACGCGTCCGACTCTTTGCCATATTGTCTGCAGATGGAGGCGCTCTTCCTCTTCAAGGATGCGTACCTTTACATGGTCGGCATCCCAAGGCTCGTTCTCCTGTTGGAGCAACTGCCGCACGCTGGGGCGTTTCGCTTCTGCGGGGCCCGACCCGCGATCGACAGTCGGTGATGTCATGGCCACTTAGGGTAAAAGATCACTTCCTGAAATAGAAGCTTGTGCTCGCCTACCCGCTGTGTTAACCGGCTCGTCAGAGGCGGTGCCGCATCAGAGAGGGCAGTCAGACGGCTCCGCCCGCCTTGGAGGAGGCACGTTCGAAGAGCCGTTGGCGCTCTGCCGCCACGACCTCTCGGACGAGTTCGGCCTCGGACAGGTCCACGGCCTCAGGAGTGGAGTCAGCCATGTCGCTGACACGAGCAAAGTCGTTGAAGAGCCGCATCTTCCCAGCGAGTAGTTCGGTGATCCGCTGGTCGACGCTGTCCTCCGACAGCAGCCTGTGGACCTGCACCGACTGCACCTGCCCCATGCGGTGTGCCCGGGCGATGGCCTGTGCTTCGGTGGTGGGTTTCAGCTGAGGTTCACAGATGACGACGACGGATGCGGACTGGATGTTGAGCCCGACGCCGCCGGCCAGGATCTGGGCAACGAGGACGGCGCCGTGCCTGGCCGACGAGAACTGGTCCACCATCTGCTGGCGTCGGATCGCTGGCACCGACCCCGTGAGGGGGCCGAATACGGGCCCCGGCAGCGCCCGGGCGACCAGGTCGAGCACTTCCCTGAAGTGGGAGAACACGATCACTCGCCGCTCGTTCTCCTCGGCTTCGCGGACGATCTCGATCAGGCGCTGCATCTTTGTGGACTGGCTTCCCTGGAGCATTGCCGCTTGGCGCATCTCCATGAAGTTTCCACGCTCCACAGAGGCCCGGTACCGGCCGGCGTCGGAAGTGGACATTGGAAGCCATTCCTCGACCTCGATGAGTTCGGGAAGTTCGGTCAGTACGTCTTCCTGGTTCCGGCGTAGGTACGCCGGCGCGATCTGCCGGCGGAACGTCCGTGGCGACAGGTCAGTGGCGTTGACAGCGAGGTCGGGGCGCACGTAGGAGGCAAGGTTACGGAACTCGTCGACCCTGTTCTCCAGTGGCGTACCGGTGAGGAGGATCGCCCGGTCGGCGCGCGCGACGAGTTGCTTGGTCCTGATCGTGCGCTGCGCTTGAGGGTTCTTGATGTAGTGGGCCTCGTCGACTACGACGCACGGCAGGTCGCGGAGTTGCCGCAGGGCCGGTTCCCACCACGCCAGGGTCTCGTAGGTGGTGACAGCGACGCCACCATCGCGCATCCAGGTACGGGCTGCGCGGTCGCGTTCTGGTCCGTGGACCCGGTGCGCTCGTAGTTTCGACTTGCCGGCGACCTCACGTATCCAGTTGGTCACCACCGCGGCTGGGCACACCACCAGGAGATGCGTTTTCCCTCGGCTACGCAGGTGCGCGAAGACAGCGATAGCCTCCAATGTCTTACCGAGGCCCATCTCGTCCCCGATGATCACCTTGCGTTGCACGAGGGCGAAGCGGGCTCCGAAGCTCTGATAGCCGCGCAGCGACGCGGTCAGATGTTCGCCGTTGAGCGCTTGGTCGCGGACCGCTTGGATGATCTCTTCTGGGAGATCGCCGTGTACCGCGTTCTCGTCCTCGGTGACGAAGCCCAGTTCGGAGAGCATGGCGAAGTAGTCGGCAGGCCGAGCGAGGAAGTCCTCCCACGGGTCGCTGCCGACGTTCTTTCGGCCGGCTGCGGACGACATGCCGAGCAGTTCGGCTCGGCGTATGACGATTTGGATGCTCTCGACGAGTCCTGAGCTGGGGAGCTGCCTGGTCGGAATGACAAGCAGGTGAGTGGTTTGGCTGTCGATCGCTGCTCGCATTGGCGCGAGTTCGGATGCCCGTTCGAGGTCGGCGGCTGCCCCTCGGGTCTGCCGGCACGAGTCCCATTCGGCGAGGCGGCGCAGCAGTTGGGTGGTTTCCGGGTGGCGATGCTTGATGTCGATGCGGACTGGCATCTCGTCGTACGTTGTCTGCCAGATGGTTTGGGCTGCTGCGAGCATTCGCCGGGCGGACGTTTCCCCGACGCCTGGAAGCATCTGAAGCGAGCGACCACGGTTCAGCACCTCCTGCACCGTGTTGATCTTTGCCTCGGCGAGAGCTCCCAGCCGGAGACGATCACGGGTGGCCGCCTTCAATGCCTCCGTGGGCATCTCCTCAAGGAACCGATGGACCGCAGCGCGTCTCACCTTCTCACCCGCGTCACGGGCTGCGGACCGGTACGAGGATTCACCTGCGACGACCTTGGCGATGGCATCCAGCGCCTCTGGTAGCCCGTTGACAATCGACCGGTCCAGCATCTCGGGTGCCGGGCCGGTCTGCCTGGAGACGAGGTCGAAGCGGAGTGCGGGGTCGAGCAGCGTCTGGAGCCCGAGCCGTTGGGGATCGACGGAGGTGGTGGAGACGCCGAGCCGGTCCAGTCGGCGAGGTCCGTCGTACCGCAGGAAAGCCGCGTGGTGATGACGCAGGAGTTCGCCGGCCGCCTCCGCCGATTGCTTCTTCGCTGATCCGCTGAAGAAGCGACGCACTCCGAGCATGGGGGTGACCGAAGCGATGCTGCTGGGTACGTCCTTGGTGAGTGGGCGCAGCAGTGCGTTGTCGTCGGCCGTTGGCATAGGGAGCGCGGCCCGCTCCCAGAGGCGCCTCACGACCCCCACGTCACTCGTTCGGAGTGCGAGCACACGCCAGGCGGCCTGGCCGGACCGGCCAACGATGACGCTGCGTGCACGCATGGTTCGCTCGTCGCTGCTGGCCGCTTCCTGGACAGCCTTGTGCCAGTCCTGTATTTCCTCGGCACGATGGATCCACTGCCTGAAGTCCGCCGTGAGGCGACGAATTTCTTCGCGCTCGGTCTTATTCATGCTCACCGCAGTGATCGAGGGGGTTTAGGCACGATATCGTAGTGGACCCGTACATGAAACGGGACCTCCGAAGACGGCTGTCTGGAATCCGACGCACGACAAGTGCGGTACCTACGGTTCTGTGCCGATGTTGTGCTCCTCAGTAGTGTCGGTGCTCGTCGGTAAGCTCTGGGGGCTGTCGATCTGGAGGTGACTGGTGCGGCTCGAGGACCTCTCGCCCGGTCTCCGGGTGACCGGGGTGGTGCCCGGCGAGACCGTCTCGGTGATCGCCGCGCAATGGCACGGCTCCGATGCCGTGGAGCTGACCTTCAAGACCCTCGACGGCGGCCTGCGTCAGCAGGTGCTCTTCCGATCCGACGAGGCCAAGCTGAGTCTCTCCGACGCGGGCAGCCGGCCGTTCGACGCCGATGCCCAGGAGTTCCGGCTGGTCGCTGAGGCACAGCGGATCTCCTTGGCCGGGTTGTTCGACCCGATGCTCGCGGTTGCCACCAGCGACGTGCAGCCGTTGCCCCACCAGATCCGAGCCGTCTACGGTGAGATGCTCGACCGGACGCCGCTGCGGTTCCTGCTGGCCGACGACCCCGGCGCAGGCAAGACAATCATGGCTGGCCTGTATGTCAAGGAGCTCCTGCTTCGCGACGACGTGAAGCGCTGCCTTATCGTGGCACCCGGCGGGTTGGTTGACCAGTGGCAGGACGAGTTGTTCTTCAAGTTCGGCCTGCGTTTCGACATCCTCACCACAGCAATGGCCGAGGCCAGGCTCGGATCGACCGTCTTCGAGCAGAATCCGCTGCTCATCGCACGGATGGACCAGCTCGCACGCAACGAACAGCTGGCTGCGCACCTCGACGACGCCGAATTTGACCTCGTCGTCGTCGACGAAGCGCACCGGATGGGTGCGAACTACTTCGGCGGCAAGCTGAACAAGACCCGACGCTTCCAACTCGGCGAAAACCTGCGCGACCGCACCCGCCACCTGCTGCTAATGACGGCCACCCCCCACGCGGGCAAGGAAGAGGACTTCCAGCTCTTCCTCACCTTGCTTGAGCCCGACGGCTTCGAGGGCAAGTTCAAGGCCGGCGTACACAACCCGAACACCAGCGGGCTCATGCGACGCATGGTCAAGGAGGACCTGCTCACCTTCGAGGGCAAGCCGCTCTTTCCTGAACGCATCGCGCAAACCGTGCCGTACGAGCTGACCGCAGACGAGCAAAACCTTTACGAGCGCGTCACCGAGTACGTGCGCGAAGGGATGAACCGGGCCGAGCGGCTGGACGACAAACGCCGCAACACGGTCGGCTTCGCGCTCACAGTCCTCCAGCGACGCCTGGCCTCCAGCCCTGAGGCGATCTTCAAGTCTCTGGTTCGGCGAGCCGAACGACTCAAGCGCCGCCGCGACGACCTGATACACGGACGCCGTGTAGGCGACGAGCTGCCCCCGATCGATCCGTATGACTGGGACAGCGACGAGCGCAGTTCCGAGGAGGTCGAGCAGATCGAGGAGGAACTGCTCGACGCGGCCACCGCGGCCCGCACTATCGAGGAGCTCAACGCCGAGCTGGCCGATCTCGACAAGATCATCGAGGTCGCGCGGTGGGTCCGCAACCTTGACACCGATCGCAAGTGGGTTGAGCTGCGCAAAATCCTCGAAGACAACGATCTCATCCATCCCGGAGCTGAAAAGCCCCGCAAGCTGATCATCTTCACCGAGCACCGCGACACGCTTGACTACCTGGCCCGCAAGATCCGTTCGCTGTTCGGCAAGCCTGACACCGTTGAGGCCATCCACGGCGGTGTCCGGCGCCTCGACCGCCGTGCCATCACCGAGGAGTTCACCAAGAACCCCGCCTGCCAGGTGCTCCTGGCCACCGACGCGGCCGGCGAGGGCCTGAACCTCCAAGCCGCCCACCTGATGGTCAACTACGACCTCCCGTGGAACCCAAACCGCATCGAGCAGCGTTTCGGCCGCATCCACCGCATCGGGCAAACGGAGGTCTGTCGCCTGTGGAATCTCGTGGCGGCCAACACCCGTGAGGGCGAGGTGTTCAGCCGGCTGCTGCAGAAGGTCGAAGAGCAGCGCAAGGCCTACGGCGGCAAGGTCTTCGACGTGCTCGGGGCGGCCTTCGACGAGACGCCGCTGCGAGAGCTATTGATCGACGCCATCCGATACGGCGACCTCCCTGAGACCCGGGCCAAGATGGAGCAGGTCATCGACGAATCGGTCGCCCACGGCCTCAAAGAGCTTCTTGAGGAACGAGCACTGGCTCACGACGCCATGTCGGACGCAGACCTGGCCCAGATGCAGCGGCTCATGGAAGAGGCTCGCGCCCGCCGGTTACAGCCGCACTACATCGAGTGGGCGTTCCGCCTCGCGTTCCAGCGCCTAGGAGGTCGGCTCGCCCGACGCGAGCGCGGCCGCTACGAGATCAGCCATGTGCCCGCGGCCGTCCGTGCCGTCACTAAACACGGGCCTGTCGCCAGCCGCTACGAGCGGGTCACCTTCGAGCTTGGTTGCATCGATGTTGCCGGCAAGCCACGCGCCGACCTGCTCGCGCCTGGGCATCCGCTCCACGACTCCGTAGGTGACCTCACCATCACCCAGTTCCGAGCCGCCCTCGATCGCGGCACGGTCCTGATCTCCCCCGAGATCGAGGAGCCAACCTTGTTGGTTGGCGTGGTGGAGGAGGTAGTCGACGGCACCGGCGAGTCGATCGCACGGCGCTTCGGCTATGCCTACGTCGATGCGACCGGACGCGTCAGGCCCGCCGGCCCCGCGCCGTACCTCGACTGCGTGGCCGCCCCAAACACCCCAGCCGTGGCGGCGGCCATGAAGCTGGCATGGCTCGGCGGAGCCGAAGCCAAAGCCCGGACATGGATCATCGGACACCAGCTCAAGGATTACCTCGCCGAGGTCTCACCCGCCGACTCGCCGAGATCGACCGCACGCGGAAGCGAGTGGACCAGCGGTTGGCGAATGAGTCGAACCGACTCATCGGTGACGCGATGGCGGCCCAGGAGAAGGAGCAGGCTGGCATCAAGCCAAAGGAAAGCTCCGACAGCCTCATGCGCAAGGCTCAAGACCTCCTGGCGCGCCGCGAGGCCCGTTTGGCACTGCTGGACCAGCAAGCCCAGTTGGTCTCCAAACCGCCACGCATCATGACAGCCGCGCTCGTGCTGCCCTTGTCGATGGTTGACGCCGATATCCCCGCCGATGCTCCCATCCATGCCAAGGAGACCAAGGCCGTCGAGCGGCGCGGCATCGAGTTGGTCTTCGCCACCGAGCGTGCCCTCGGCCGTCAGCCACAGGAGCAGGCGTTCAACAACCCCGGCTACGACATCCTGTCCATCCCCACCCAGGGCGGACCCTCCATACGCATCGAGGTCAAGGCACGCATCGAGGGCGCCGAGGACTTCTACGTCACCCACAACGAGGTTGTCACCGGCAAGAACGCCGTCCCTCACTATCGGCTCGCCCTGGTCACGGTCAGCAAGGCCGGCCCGGATCACGACCAGGTACGGTACGTTGCCGACCCCTTCACAGGCATCGACTTCGGCGACCTCTATGCGACCGGCGTCCGGGCCAGTTGGGCGAAGACCTGGTGGGCCGGCACCGCACCCTTTTGAGTCACAGAGCTAGCCTAGCGGGCTGCGATATCGGAAAACTCATCTACGTCTTCGCGGACGGCGCGTTGGCGGTCTGCCCGTACATCGTGTTCGCGTCCCGTACGCCGCAGTCGCAGTACAACGATGCCGAGTTCCTCGTGGGCAACATCTTGGAGAACGAGGTGGGGCCTGCGCTGGACGCCTACGACTTCCATGGCCGCTACGCCGTCGGCGCGAACACCAAATGCGGTGGGTGTGGCATGAACAGCCAGTGCGGCAAGGGCTGTCCGGCCGCGGTCATCTCACGCGGTGGACGCATCGGGGACGTGGACGACGAGCAGTGTCCGGTGCCCGGCGAGCGGGGCCGGCGAGGTCTCCCGTAACGTCGCCGCCCTCGCCGAGGTCCCGAGCGCCAAGAGACCGCGGGTCAAGATCTGGCACCCGGAACAGCTCGCCACCTTCCTCGACGCCATCGCCGCCGATAGCGAGCCGCTCTACCCGATGCTCCACCTGGCCGCCTTCGCCGGCCTGCGACGCGGCGAGCTATGCGGCCTACGCTGGCAGGACGTCGACCTCGACGCCCGCCTGGTCGACGTCGCCTGGCAGCGCACCACCGCCCAGCACCGCGTGGTCGAGTCGACGCCCAAGACCGAGGGCTCCGAGTCGGTCATCGACATCGACGCCGGCACCGCCGAAGTCCTCCGAGTGTGGCGCAGGCAACAGCGCGAGGAACGCCTCGCCGCCGGCCCAGCCTGGCAGGACACCGGGCTCGTCTTCACCCGCGAGGACGGTTCGAGCTGGCACCTCGACTACATCACCCACCACTTCGGCAAGCTGGTCGCCAAGCACCGCCTCCCCAAGATCTCCCTGCACAAGCTGCGACACCTCGCCGCCAGCCTCCAGATCGCCGCCGGCGTCGACATCGCCATCGTCAGCAAACACCTCCGGCACAGCTCAATCAAGATCACCAACGACACCTACGGCCACCTCATCGGCACGGTGGGCCGGGACGCCGCGGAAGCGGCGGCCGCGCTGGTCCCCCTACGCAGCAGGAAGACGCATAGCAGAACAAGATCCCTAGCATTTCCCTAGCAAGGCCGCTCCATCGAGATCATCTGGAGCAGCGCGCAGACCATAATCCGAGGTCAAACCCTGTGGGCCGGAGGCATCACCATGCGAACCAGACCGCGACCATCGCCGGTGACCTGCTGCCGCTACGTTTGACCGGGTCGCGGGCGCGTGGCGGTGTCCAGTGAGCCTTCTGTCACGTCGTTCCTAGGGGCCGCCTGTGGTGATGGTCGACGTTAGCGATTCATGTGGCGTCATCGACCCGCCGCGTTGTACAATTTCTTGTACGCCAGCTCGGGAGGGACCATGCGCACCGTCACGTATTCAGAGGTCCGGCAAAATCTGGCCAAGATGCTCGACCATGTCGTGGATGATGCCGAGGAGGTTGTGGTCACCCGTTCCGGCCGCGAGGCCGCGGTGATCATCTCACTGCGGGAGTACGAGTCGCTGAAGGAGACGGCGTATCTGATGGCCAGTCCCGCCAACGCGCGTCGCCTGAACGAGGCCGTAGAGGAACTGCGCAATGGTGGTGGGCAGATGCACGACTTGATCGACCCCGCCGCCGAGGCGGGCGAAGCGTCGGCGGCGTGAAGGTTCAGTTCGCCAGCCAGGGCTGGGAGGATTACCTGACCTGGCAGCGTGATCGCCAGATGCTCAGGCGGGTGAACGCACTAATCGAGGACATCCGACGCAATGGCCACCAAGGCATCGGCAAACCGGAGCAGCTTCGCGGCAACTGGTCAGGGTTCTGGTCGAGGCGCATTGATCAGGAACACCGCCTGGTGTATCGGATCATCGATGACACCGTGCAGATAGCGCAGTGTCGCTATCACTACGAATGACACGGCCCAGCTACTCCCACCGGTCAGCCGGCTGGGCGTCAGCGGTTGCGGACAAGCTCTGCCGGGTCGCTCAGTCGTGGCAGGGCGATCACGTCGCCGCTGTCTGGCTCGTTGGGTGGTGGAGCGGCGCGGCGGCGTTGCGGGATCTCGATCGCCGGGCTGCCGTCGGTGCGAAGTCCGGCCGGCGCGTGGCCGGCGGCCCGCAGTGCAGCTAGGGTTTCAGCCTGCGGTTTCGCGCTGGCGAGCACGGTCGGGGCGAGCCGGACCAAGTGCAGGGCCTGCGGTGAGCGGGTGTTCAGGATTTCGGTAAGCAGGGTTTCGTCGTCGCTGCAAAGGCAGCAGCCGGTTGGGTGTACTTGGACCTGGCCATATCGGCGGGCTACGTCGTTGATCAGGTAGACGAGTGTCTGGGGCACGCGGTCGCCTTCGGCTACCTCGGTGATCCGGGTAAGCAGGTCCGTCGCGTTGGTGCCGGCGTCGAGCGCGGCGCGAAATGCTGGCCGGTGAGAACCGCCAGGTCCAAGCGCCACTGCGTGACTCAGGGGCGGCTGCGCTGTCGAGCAGGGCCAGGAGCGTCAGGCCGCCTGCGGCGAGCAGTTCGATGGTCAAGCGGGTGCGGTCCTCGTCCTGACCAGACGACTTGATGATCCGGCGAAGTTCGCGTACGCCTAGGCCGCCAGTCTTGAGCAGGGGCCGGGCCGATGCTCATGGTCTCGACGGTCGCGGTGATCGCGGCGAGGGTCTCGACAGCCGCGGCTGCGGCCTCCCGTTCGGCGGCCTCCGGCTCGACCCGGGTGACAGACACGGTGGGCGGCCTCGGGTCGAACGGAGCGACGTAGCCCTCCCGCAGCGCTAAAGCGACCTCGCGGGGCATCTCACCGCCACCCCATCCGGAACCCACGAGGAGACCATGCTCGGTGGCCCACGGCAACGCCATCCCGGGCGCGCCGAGCGTGATCCCTGGCAGACCGAAGGGCGAAGCCGGGCGCCGGGCAAGCATGCCGAGCTGGACACAGACATCGGCTGGGGCCTGCGCCACGACCCGGCGCACATTCTCCGGCTGGGCCAGCCAGCCGGAGAGCGCGACGACCAACTCGTTCTTGCCGACGCCGGCGACAGGGACACCGTACAGCTTCGCCAGCCTGCGTAGCTCGTTCATGTTTTGCGTGCTGAACAGCTCGGCGGCGCCGGGCCCGAGCATCAGCGGGTGCGGCCACACCGCGCTCAGATGTGCCGCCACGAAGCCGCCGGCGTGCGGCCAGATGAGGGCGAGTTGAGTGAGCCGGCGCAACGCCGCCCCCAGGTCCGGGTCATCCGCCGGTACGCCCAACAGCATCGCCAGCCGCGCGGCGGTGCACCCGTCGCCCAGCCCCGCAGCGACCTCGCCTGCCTGTAGCTGCGGCAAGGTAAGCAACGCACAGGCGCCCGCCATCGACGAGGGATGCAGAAGCCGTACGGCGAGCTGCTCGGTGCTCTTCGGCGCGGGTTCGAGCGTCGCATCGCGACGGCTCGCAACCAGACTGGTGAGCTGGTCCAGGTCAGGGTGCGAAGGTGAGCAGCGAGAGACTGCACCTGGCCAACCTACGACCCACGGTCTGGCAGCAGTCGGCTGCACGCTCAACGAGGGATCGTGTCGCACGACGCGGATCACCAACGCTATTCCGCCTCGTGACCGTCCCCCTGAACCCCCTCCGGTTGGGCATCCGTTTCGGGTGGGGCGGGCGGGACTCGAACCCGCGACCGAGGGATTATGAGTCCCCTGCTCTAACCTGCTGAGCTACCGCCCCCTGCTGCGCCGGGATCCTATCCCGCAGTGCGAGCCAGCGGCCACTGGCCCGCCGGCCGTCCATGCGCAGCGATCGAAGGGGCCAGCCTGGCCCGCCAGGAGTAGAAGCTCCCCCATTTGGACTCGAACCAAAAACCTGCCGGTTAACAGCCGGCTGCTCTGCCAATTGAGCTATGGGGGATCGAGCTGGCCCGGATCGCTCCGGTGCCGCGCGACTGCACAAGAGTACAGGACGATGGGGGTCCTGGGGCTACAGGGTTACCCTGGACACGCCAGGACCAATTCGGGACATTCTGCCAGTCCGTACCCAACGGCGCATGAGGGCGGGGCAGGATGGGTACGTACCGTGTCAAGACCACTGGGAAGGAGCCGCCATGCGCGGAAAGCTGTGGTTCATCGGCGGGCTGGCTGCGGGCTTCGTCCTGGGCGCCCGCGCTGGCCGGGAAAGGTACGAGGAACTGGTCCGCAACGCCCGCAAGGTGTGGGACCACCCCACGGTGCAGGAGGCCGCCGGCGTCGCGCAGGCGCAGGCCAACCGCATCTACTCGGAGGGCAGGGACCGCCTGTCCCACACGCGGGTCGGGGAGAAGCTCTCCAGCACGCACGACGACGCGCTGGCCGCGTCGACCTCGTCCACCGGGTCGAGCGCAAACCGCAACAACAGCACCATGTGACGCTGATCAATGAGTGAGGGGCCCGACCGTCACCGGCCGGACCCCTCGTCATCTCCGGGGTTGAGCACAAACGCGACAGCAGCACCGCGCGGGGCCAACCACGAACGAAGATCAGTCTTTGCTGGAGAAGGCCGCGTCGAAGGCGGCCTCGGGCGCGTCGAAGGCCAGGGCGCGGACGAACTGGAGCGCCTCGGGCGCGCCGACCAGGCGGTCCATGCCGGCGTCTTCCCACTCGATCGAGATCGGGCCGTCGTAGCCGATCGCGTTGAGCGCCCGGAAGCAGTCTTCCCACGGCACGTCGCCGTGGCCGGTGGAGACGAAGTCCCAGCCGCGGCGGAGGTCGGCCCAGGGCAGGTGGGAGGAGAGGCGGCCGCGGCGGCCGTCGCCGGTGCGGACCTTGGCGTCCTTGCAGTCGACGTGGTAGATCCGGTCGGCGAAGTCGAGGATGAAGTTGACCGGGTCGAGCTCCTGCCACACGAAGTGCGACGGATCCCAGTTGAGCCCGAAGGCGGGGCGGTGGCCGATCGCCTCGAGCGTGCGCTTGGCGGTGTAGTAGTCGTACGCGATCTCGCTGGGGTGCACCTCGTGCGCGAAGCGGACGCCCTCCTCGTCGAAGACGTCGAGGATGGGGTTCCAGCGGTTGGCGAAGTCTTCGTACCCCTTTTCGATCATCGAGGGCGGCACCGGCGGAAACATGGCGAGCGTGTGCCAGATAGACGAGCCGGTGAAGCCCACCACGGTGCGCACGCCCAGCTTGGCCGCGGCGCGGGCGGTGTCTTTGATCTCCTCCGCCGCTCGCTGGCGCACACCTTCGGGTGAACCGTCGCCCCAGATGCGGGCGGGCAGGATGTCCTGGTGGCGCTCGTCGATGGGGTGGTCGCAGACGGCCTGCCCGACGAGGTGGTTGGAGATCGCGAAGACCTGGAGGTTGTACTTGGCGAGCGTCTCGCGCTTGCGCTCGACGTAGCCGTCTTCGGACACCGCCTTGTCGACCTCGAAGTGGTCGCCCCAACAGGCGATCTCCAAGCCGTCGTAGCCCCACTCGGAGGCCAGCCGGCAAACCTCCTCGAACGGCAAGTCGGCCCACTGGCCGGTGAAGAGCGTGATCGGTCGGGCCATGTCCCTCTCCTGTAAAGAGCGGTGGACGGCGCGAGGGAGACCGGTCCGGTGCAAGCACGGCGCTGGGCCAGGCGGCGGATGGCGGCGGACTCCGGGCGGGTTGCGCCTCCCGCCCGGACGCGCACCCACGCCTGGTCAACGCCAGCCCCAACTCTAGGCCGCCGGGCCGCCGGCGGGAAGGATGCGCCCGCCCCGGAACGGCCGAGGCTGGCCGGGCGCGATGGCACACAACTCGCCGCCACGCCGTCCCACCAGCATGAGGATCGCGATCGCCGGGGGCACCGGCACACTCGGCAGCCACGTCACCACCGAGCTGCGCTCGCGCGGGCACGAGGTCCGCGTACTCAGCCGCAGGTCGCCCGATCACCCCGTCGACCTGACCACCGGCGAAGGGCTCGAGGCCGCGCTCGCCGGCTGCGTGGTGGTGGACGCCACCAACGCCAGCAGGAACGCCTCGGCGGTACTCGTCGAGGGCTCGCGGCGCCTGCTCGCCGCGGAGGCGGCTGCCGGCGTCGGACACCACGTGTGCGCGTCGATCGTGGGATGCGACCAGGTGCCGCTGGGCTACTTCAAGGTCAAGGCCGACCAGGAACGCGTGGTGGCGCAGGGTCCCGTGCCGTGGACGACCGTCCGCATCACGCAGTTTCACGAGCTCGTCGCGGCGACGCTGGCGCCGGCCGGGCGGTGGCGCCTGCTCCCGGTGCCGAACGCGCGGCCGCGGATGGTCGCGGTGGCCGAGGCCGCCGGTGGCGGTCGCCGACATCGCCGAGGGGGCGCCGCGCCAGGGGGCGTCGAGGTCGCCGGCCCCGAGTTCGCCGACGCCCGCCAGCTCGCCAGGACCTGGCGAAAGACCACCGGCCACCGCGCGCTGCTGCTCCCCGTGCCGCTTCCGGGCCGTCTGGGTCAGGCTTTACGAAATGGGGTACTGGCGGCGGGGCGTCCCGATGTTCAGGGAGTTACGCCGTTCGGGGCGTGGCTGGCGGCGCGGCCGTGACTGGCGATGAAGCGGTGCTCGCTGTGGCCTTCGAGAGGCATCGGCCGCGCCTGCTGCGAGTGGCGTACGCGACGCTCGGCTCCCTGGCGGAGGCGGAGGACTGCGTGCAGGAGGCGTGGCTGCGGCTGCGTACCGTCGCCGACCCGGCCGGCATCCGCGACCTGGGCGCGTGGCTCACCACCACGGTCAGCCGCAGGACGCTCGACACGCTGGGCAGCGCCCGGGCCCGGCGGGAGCGGTACGTGGGGCCGTGGCTGCCCGAGCCGCTCGTCGAGGAGGCCGCCGTACGGGGAGCAGCGGCGCCTGGTGGACGCGTTCGTGGGCGCCTGCGAGCGGGGCGACCTGGACGGGCTCGTCGCGCTCCTCGACCCGGACGTGACCTGGCAGGGCGACGGCGGCGGCAAGGTCTCGGCGCTGCTGCCGGTGGCCCACGGGGCGGTGGCGGTGGCGCGCGCACTGATCGGATTCACCCGGAAATGGCCGGGCGAGGTGCGGGTCGTGACGGTCAACGGCGGCCCCGGCATCGTCGCGCGGGACGCGGGCGGGGTGTTGACCGTCGTGTCGTTCACGGTCGACGCGGGGCGGATCGTGGCGCTGGACGCGGTGCGAAACCCGGAAAAGCTCTCCCATCTGCTGGCCCCCGAGGATCGACCAAGCAGTTGACCACGTACGCCGTCAGGTGAGCACGACGCGCGGGATGGGGGCGGTGTCCGAGTCCCAGGCGGGCATCGGGCGGACGCCGCGGACCGGGCGGCGGGCGGGTCGGGGGCGGCTGGCGGCCTCGCGCACGCGCAGCGCCGCGGCGAGCGCCTCGGCGTCGAGGCTGTGCTTGGCGGCCACGGCGACCTCGGCCGCCCGCCACGCCGCGCCTTCCACTTCGGACAGTGTTTCGCAGGCGCGGCGCAGGCGGTCGCGCCGGGCGACGAGCAGCCGGGTCTCCTGCTCGAACGGATGCCGCCGCGCGTCCCAGCCGTCGCGACCGGCGAGCACGTCACCGAACTGTTCAACGGTCAGGTCGCCGCGCCGGTAGGCGGCCATGGCCGAGCGCTCCAGGTATCGCCGGCGCGCGGCCATCTCGTCCACAGTGGATGGTGTATCCGGGATGCCGAACGCCTCCGCCTGGATCGCCCGCAGCGCAGCCTCGGCCGCCTCGTCGTACGCCCGCCACGCCGCTTCCTGCGTACGTGACACGGCGGCCCACTCGGCGCGCCGGCGCTCGGCGGTGACCGCGGCACGGCCGGCGGCGACGGCCACCTCCTCCGCGTACCGGCACAGCTCCGCCTGCCGCGCGGCGGCCGACTCGCGCCGCGACCTGAGCCGTCGAGGGGGTCGCGGCAGTGCCCGCCCGCGGCGGCGCCGAGCCGACACGGCCATCGCCACGAAGGGCGCCGCGCCGATCGCGATCAGCCCGAGCCAGATCAGCGCGGCGCCGCGCACGTCCAGGAGGAAGCCATGAAAATCGATGTTCACGGGATACACCTCACCCACGGATGGAGGGGGGACGGGAGGAGGTTGTGCCGGGAGTCAGTGGGCCGGCTGGGGCGGGGCGCGCTCGCCCCTCGCCGACCGGTCGGCGCTCTCGACGGCGACCCGCTCGGCGGAGACCGGCACCGGGGCGGGCGCCGGCTCGGCGGCCACGGGTGCGGGGGCGGCGGGGGCCACGGCCGGCGCGTCGCGCTCGACCGACCCCGCCACCTCGACGCCCGCACTCACCGGCGCCGATACCTGAGGTGGGGTCGCCGCGTGGGCCGACCCGGGAACGGCCAGGACGGCCAGGAGCGCCAGGCCCATGGCCAGACGTCCGCGCAGGCGACCCCGCTCGCGGCGGGCCGGCGCGACGTCGGACATCCATACACGTTATCGCAGCCGGGAACCGGACACGCGCAGGCGCCGTCAAAAGGAGATGACGATCGCATCCGGCTTCCGCGCGGCCGCTGCCGCATCCCTGTTTCTGCTGGTCGCGTGCGCCCAGGATGGTGGCAGCTCGGCCTTGCCCGGTGACGCGCCGGCGGCGCGTGACCCCGACGCCGTCGCGGTGCGGGTCGACTACACCGGCGGGTTCCTCACCCCGGCCGACAACATCGCGCGGCTGCCCGCCGTGACGGTGTACGGCGACGGGCGGGCGATCGTCCAGGGGCCCACGCCCGCCATCTATCCCGGTCCCGCCCTCCCCAACCTCCAGGTGCTCCAGCTCTCCGCGGCCGAGGTCGACAAGCTGGTCGACCGGGCCGCCGCCGCGGGCGTCGGCACCGCCACCGACCTCGGCCAGCCGCCGGTCGCCGACGCGCCGTCGACCCGGTTCACGGTCGACACCGAGGCCGGGCCGGCGACCACGGAGGTGTACGCGCTGAATGAGGCCGCCGACGCGGGCAGCGGGCTCACCGCCGACCAGCTGGCCGCCCGGCGCAAGCTGCTTGACCTGCTCAGCGCGGTCAGCGACCTGCCCACGACCCTCGGCAAGGCGACCGGCGGGGAGCAGCCGTACCAGGCGACGGCGCTGGCCGCGATCGCCACGCCGTACACCGCGCCGGACGCGGCCATCGGCAAGGACCAGCCCGCGGTCGCCTGGCCCGGTCCGGCGCTGCCCGGCACCTCGGCCGGCAAAGGACTGGAGACCGGCTGCGTGACGGTCACCGGTGACGACGTGGCCAAGGTGCTGGCCGCCGCCGGCAAGGCCAACGCGGCGACGCCGTGGACCTCGGGCGATCGCAAGTGGACGGTCGTGCTCCGCCCGCTGCTGCCGGACGAGACCGACTGCGCCGACCTGCTCAACCGATAGCCACGGACGACCGCGAAGTCGAGCCGAGGTGGCCTGCCGCAGGCCGGCCACGCCCTTGTGAGACAGGCATTAGACGCGGACGGCTTCGACGAACATCTGGCGGCCGAGGAGGCGCCAGGCGAAGGGCATCCGCAGATACGCGTGCACCAGGCGCGGCCGCACCTTCACCGGCATGCTCTTGACGGTGTACGGCAGGAAGCGTGGCACCACCTCCCGCGGCTCGAAGCCGGCCATCCGCAGCCCTTCCACGAGGCTGAGGTGGGTCAGCGGGAGGTGGTGGTCGAAGTAGTCCCAGTAGCGCTGCTTGACGTAGCGCAGGTTGGGCATCAGCGTGAGCAGCCGGCCGTGCGGACGCAGCACGCGCCGGCACTCCGCGAGCGTGTCGAGCAGCGCCTGCTTTGTCGGCAGGTGCTCGAAGAAGTTGGAGGTGAAGACGACGTGGACCGAGCCGCTGGCCACCTCGCCCATGTCGTCGCTCGGCGCGGTGACCACGCGGGCGTCCGTGGCGAACGCCTTGGTCTGCGGGTTGAGGTCGACGGCGATCTTCTCCCGGGCCCGGCACGCGTTGACAAACTCGCACGAGCCGGCGGCCAGGTCGAGCACGGTGTCGTCGGGGTCGACGTACCGGTCGAAGAAGCCCCGGCACAGCGCCTCCCACAGGACCCGCTTGCTCTCCAGCTCCGCGGCGCTGAACCGCGCCTCGTAGAGCTGCGCGAGCTCGTCACCACTGAAGTCCGACGCGCGCGTCACCCAACCACCTCACCTCAACAGCCGGCTGTACGCCCGTGGCCTTACCCCGAGGCGCGGCCGTGGTAAACGCCTTTGGCGAGGTAGCGCGCGAATGCGGAGGGATCAGACGGATATGTCGGACACGGGCCAGGGGTCCGGCCAGCCCAGCAGCTCCGCGAGGCGCGCGTTGTGCGGTACGAAGTAGTCGCGCAGCGCCTGGGCCACCTCCGGCGGCGGGCCGCCAAGCTCGACCCGCCGCGTGTGCTGGGCGAAGCGCGGCGGCAGATACGGCTCCAGCTCGAGAAACTCCAGCACGTCCGCGTAGGTCGAGGCGGGATCGGCGTAGAAGTCCTCACTGCGCACGACCATGATGCGCTCGCGCGGCACGTGCCGGAACCACCGCTCCAACTGCTCGGCGTAACGCCCCCGGGCCGCGTACGAGTGGCGCCGCAGCACCGCGTGGGCCGCCCGGCTGTCCGGACCGGCGCGCAGCGCCCACGCCAGCCGGTCGTGCTCGGCGGCGATCGCCTCGGCGAAGGTGAGCGGCTCCGCGCCGTACGAACGGGTCTGCGAATAGTGCGAGTAGGCCCGCTCGACCGGGTCACGCAACAGCGCGATGTACCGGCCGCGCGGCAACGTGGCCGCCGCCCGCTCGGCCGCCCGCGGATGGAAGAGGTAGTACGGGCTCGCCTCGAAGCTGAGCCGCCCGGCCATCGGCGCCGGGAAGTGACCCCGGTACCACCGCTCGCCACGTCCATAGTGGATGCTGAAGAACTGGATCTCCTTGCCCGTCGCGGCGCGCACCTGCGGATGCTCGGCGAGGTAGCGGTGCAGGGACGTGGTGCCGCATCGCTGCGCGCCGATGACGAGGAAGTCGGGCAGCGCGCCCGGGGCCACCACTCGGGCCCAGGCGCGCGTGCTGCGGACCGCACGGCGAACCGTGTCGACCGTGGGACGGCGACTCATGACCTCGGCCACGCCGCTACCGCCCGTAGCGTCATGGTCACCTCCCGAACCGTCCCGGCACGGACGGCTCAGAGTCTGCCACAAAAGAGCCTCAGCGCTCCCGGTTGACCGCCGATCCGGCCAGCGCCACCAGCGCCTCGCGCGCGCCGTCGGGGATCGGAGCGTCGGCGAGGGCCGCGACCGCCGCGTCGGCGCGTACCCGGATCATCTGCTCGATGCGCTCCAGAGCGCCCGTGTCGACGATGATCCCGCGCAGCTCCTCGGCTCCGGCGGCGTCGAGGTCGGGGTTGCCGAAGCGGTCTCGCAGCCGGGCGGCCTGTGCCCGGTCGGCGCCGCTGCGGGCGAGCGCCATCATCACCGTCGGCTTACCCTCCCGCAGATCGTCCAGGATGGACTTGCCGGTGAGCGCCGGGTCGCCGAAGACGCCGAGCACGTCGTCGCGGAGCTGGAAGGCGTCGCCGAGCGGGTCGCCGAAGGCCGCGTACGCGGCGTGCAGCTGCGTCCCTCCCCCGGCCAGCGCCGCGCCGATCTGCAACGGGCGGGTCACCGTGTACCGAGCCGCCTTCATCCTTATCACCGTGAGCGCGCTCGCCACCGAGCCGTCACCCACGCCGGAGACCAGATCGAGGTACTGCCCGGCGATCACCTCGGTGCGCATGTGCGCGAAGACGCCGTACCCACGGTGGATCTGCTCCGGTGGCAGCCCGCACTCGTGGAACATCTGGTCGGCCCAGGCGGCGCAGAGGTCGCCGCAGAGCAGTGCGGTGTTGCGCCCGAACGAGGCCGGGTCGCCGCGCCACATCGACTTGGTGTGCAGCTCGGCGAAGACCTTGTGCACCGAGGGCTCGCCTCGACGGCGGTCGCTGCCGTCCATGATGTCGTCGTGGATGAGCGCGAACGCGTGGAACAGCTCCAGCGCCGCCGCCGCGACCACCACCTCCTGGCGGTCCGGCCCGCCGGCGCCCCGCCAGCCCCAGTAGCAGAACATCGGCCGCAGTCGCTTGCCGCCGGCGAGGACGAACCGCCGCAGCGTCGCCAGTACGCCGCGCGGCGCGCCGTCCGGCCAGTCCGGATCCTGGCGGTCGATGAACGCCGCCAGCTCGTTGTCGAAGCGCTTACGCAGCTCCTCCAGCTCGGAATCGCGGGCGACCTCCACGCTCACGCCCGTCCTCGCTTCGCTCCGGGCGGCCATGAGGCTCCAAGCGCGCAGAGTTTGATGGCTTGCTCGCTACGCTCGCTCACGGCCGAAGCCCAGCCAGTCCGAGCAGAAACCGCTTGACCTCCGTCGCCGCCAGGTGCGGGCGGGCCGCCGACCGGTCCGAGCAGATCAACACCGGAGCGTCGTTGGGGTGGGCGGGGAGCCGGCCGTGCGTGCCGCGCACCGCCTGCGCGCCGGCGTCCAGCCCGACGACGCTCATCAGGTATCGCATGCCCATCTTCTTACGGGCCAGCGCGGAGGCCGCGCGCCGCTTGGCCGCGGCCGGGGCGGCCGGGTCGAAGAAGAGCTCGGCCGGGTCGTAGCCGGGCTTTCGGTGGATCTCCACGAGCCGGGCGAAGTCGGGCGCGCGCGCGTCGTCGAGCCAGTAGTAGTACGTGAACCAGGCGTCCGCCTCGGCGACCAGCACAAGCTCGCCGGAGCGCTCGTGGTCGAGGCCGTGGGCCGCCTTGCCGGCCTCGTCCAGCACCTCGCTCACACCGTCCATCGTGGAGCAGAGCTTGGCGACGGCGGGGATGTCGGCGGGATCCTTGACGTACACGTGGGCGATCTGGTGGTCGGCGACCGCGAACGCCCGGGACGTCCACGGATCGAGGTACTCCATCCCGTCCTGTGTGTACACGCGCAGCAGACCCTCGCGGCGCAGCATCCGGTTGATGTCGACCGGTCGGTTGGCCTCGGTGATGCCGTACTCGGACAACGCCACCACCGTCGCCCCGCGCGCGGCGGCCGCGTCGAGCAGCGGGGCGAGCACGCCGTCGAGCGCGGTCGCGGCGGCCGCCGCCTGCGGTGCCGAGGGGCCGAAGCGCTGGAGGTCGTAGTCGAGGTGCGGCACGTACACGAGGGTCAGGTCGGGGTTGTGGTCCGCCATGATCTTCTCGGCCGCCCGGCAGATCCACTGCGACGACGGCAGGCCGGCCCCCGGACCCCAGTACGTGAAGAGCGGGAAGTCGCCGAGCGCACCGGTCAGCTCGTCGTGCAGCTCCGGCGGGTCGGTGTAGCAGTCCGGCTCCTTGCGCCCGTCGGCGTAGTAGATGGGGCGCGGAGTGACCGTCCAGTTGACGTCCGCGCCCATCGCGTACCACCAGCAGACGTTGGCGACCGTGTAGCCCGGCTGCGCCGCGCGGGCCGCCTGCCACAGCTTCTCGCCGCCGACGAGCGCGTTGTGCTGGCGCCACAACAGCACCTCACCGACGTCCCGGAAGTACCAGCCGTTGCCCACGATGCCGTGCCCGGCCGGCGTCTCCCCGGTGAGGAACGTGGACTGCACGGTGCAGGTGACGGCCGGCAGCACGGTGCCCAGAGAGGCGTGGAAACCCGCGTCGGCCACCGCCTTGAGCCGTGGCATGTGCGCCAGCAGCCTCGGCGTCAAGCCCACCACGTCGATGACGACAAGTGGCGTCATGCGGTTGCCTCCTCGTTGATCAGGGCACGGGCGAAGGCCAGCTCGGCCGCGATGCCCGCGGCCACGCCGGCGTCGGTGCGGGGGCGCTGTTCCTCCGGAAGTACGCCCCAGGTGTACGTCTCCACGTCGAAATGGTCACACGCCGGCTCCGGCCCGGCCAGCAGTTCGCGCATGGCGGCGCGGAGTACCGGCACGGTGGAGGTGAGCGGCGCGGCCGGCTCGGCGTGCAGCGGGACGTGGTAGTGCACCCGCCACGGGCCCTTCAGCTCCCGCTCCAGCGCCTCGTCCAGGTCGTCGGCCGCGTCGCCGTACCCCGAGCGCGTCTGGTGCAGGAAGCGCGGCTCCACGTACCCCCGCAGCACCTCGGCGGCGGCGACCGGGTCCGCGGCCTCCAGCGCCGCCGAGACCTGCACCTTGACCACCGGCAGCCCGGCCGCCCGCAGCCTGGCCAGCGCCTCGGCCGGCTCCTCCCAGGCACAGGCGAGGTGGGCCAGGTCGAGGCAGACGCCGAGCCGCTCGGTATCCACGCCGGACAGGGCGGCGGCCGCCTGCGCTGTGGTCTCCACCACACACCCCGGCTCCGGCTCGAAGGCGACCCGCACCGGGCGCCCGGAGCGCGCGGCGATGCCGGCCAGCCCCGCCGCCAGCTCGTCGAGCATGCGTGCGGCGGCGCCGGCGCGGGCCGCGTCCCACGGGTCGCGCCAGGCCAGTGGCAGCGTGGAGATGGAGCCGCGCGCCGCGCCCTCCGGGAGCAGGTCGACCAGCAGGCGGGCGAGGTCCAACGTGTAGTCGAGCCGGCGCCGGTCGGTCCAGTCCGGATAGTAGACGCCGAGCTTCACGACCGGCGCCTGGAAAGCCTCGTACGGAAAGCCGTTGAGCGTCACCACCTCCAGCCCGCGCGCGTCCAGCTCCCGGCGCAGTCGCCGGCGCAGCGCCGGGTCGGCGGCCAGCTCGGAGGCGAGCGGGGCGGCCAGCCACAGCCCCAGTCCGAGCACGTCGGCGTCGAGGTGGCGGCGGATCGCGGCGGCGTACGTGTCGAACTGCCGCACGATCCCGTCGAAGTCCTCCGCCGGATGCACGTTGGTGCAGTAGCTGAGGTGCATCAGCTCCCTCCACGCAGGATCGAGTTGCCGGCGAAGGTCGCTTCCTTCTGCTCCACGTCGGAGAGGTCGAGGCGCCCCGACTGCCCGTAGAACTCCACCGGATTGCGCCACAGCACGCGGTCGACGTCGTCGTCGCTGAAGCCGGCGGCCAGCATCGCGTCGGCCGTGGCCCGGGTCAGCAGCGGGTCCGAGCGCCCCCAGTCGGCCGCCGAGTTGACCAGCATCCGCTCCAGCCCGTACTCCTGAAGGATCTTCACCATGCGGGGCGGGGACATCTTGGTGTCCGGATAGATGGAGAAGGCCAGCCAGCAGCCGGAGTCGCGGACCAGCCCGACGGTCACCTCGTTGAGGTGGTCGACGACGACGTGCCCCGGATCGATGCCCGACTCCGCGACGACCGCCAGCGTGCGCTCGGTGCCCCGCGCCTTGTCGCGGTGCGGCGTGTGCACCAGCGCGGGCAGCTCGTGCTCCACCGCGAGGGCGAGTTGGGCGGCGAAGACCTCGTCCTCCTCGGGGGTCATCGAGTCGTACCCCACCTCGCCCACCGCCACGACGCCGTCCTTCTCCAGGTAGCGCGGGAGCAGGTCGAGCACCTCCCGGCAGCGCGGGTCGTTGGCCTCCTTGGGGTTCAGGGCGATGGTGGCGTGGTGGCGTACGCCGAACTGGCTCGCCCGGAACGGCTCCCAACCGACCAGTGAGTCGAAGTAGTCGGTGAACGAGCCGGCGCTGGTGCGCGGCTGCCCCAGCCAGAACGCCGGCTCCACGATGGCGATGATGCCCGCGGCGGCCATCCGCTCGTAGTCGTCGGTGGTCCGCGAGGTCATGTGGATGTGCGGGTCGAAGATGCGCATCAGAGTCCCTTCAACCGGTCGAGCAGGGCGAGTGCGTCGGGCGCCATGTCGCGGCCGGCCGCCCGGCGCTCCTCGACCAGGCCGCCGAGCATCGTGGCGAGCTCGGCGTCCGCCCGCTCGTCCAATCCATCTACAGTGGACAGCGGTACGCCCATGAACACGCACTTGAGCACCGCCTGCCGCCACGCCGCGTCGTCCAGGTGCCGGGCGTACGGCCCGAGGGCGGCGGCCACGAGGCGCGTGTCGTTGGTGCGGATCGCATCCAGGAGCAGCGGCACGCCCTCGTCCTGGAGCGGCAGCAGCGGCAGCGACTTGAGCACCGCCCGCTTCTCGGCCGCGTCGCCGTAGCGGTACAGCCCTTCGACCTCCGCACCGACCCGATCGGCGGGGAGCGCCGCGAGCAACTGCGCCCGCGCGGCCTCGTCGGCACTCCAGCCCGGCACGTCCGCCAGCTCCGCGCGCCCGACCCGCCGCCCCGCGGCCGGAAAGAGCCGCCCGATCGCGGCCGGCTCGCCCGCGACGCGCTCCACCGCCTCGCCGAGCCAACCCTCCGCGGGTACGGCCGCCCGCAACGCGTCCAGTGTCGTCATGACGCCCCCATGTTCGACGGAGCCGGCACCACCGAAGTGGGCGTGGTGAGGCCGGCGGCGGCCTGGCGGAGGTACTCGATGGAGTGGGCGGCGACGGTGGGGGCGGCGTGGGAGTGGCGGGGAAGCTCGACGGCGACCAGGCCGCGGTAGCCGGACTCGTGCAGCGCGCGGAGTACCGGTGGGAAGTCGACCTCGCCGGTGCCGAACTCCAGGTGCTCGTGGACTCCCCGGCGCATGTCGTCGATCTGGACGTTGACCAGGTGGTCGGCGACCGCGTGTACGCAGTCGGGCACCGGCAAGGGCTCCAGGCAGCGACAGTGTCCGATGTCGAGGGTGATGCCGAAGCCGGGCGGGGAGCCGAGGTCGGCGTGCAGGCGGCGCCAGGCGGCGATGTCGTCGACCAGCATTCCGGGCTCGGGCTCGAAGCCCAGTGTCACGCCGGCCCGCGCGGCCACGTCGACCACCTCGGCGCAGCCGCGTAAGAGCCGGTCCCACGGGTCGGTCACGCCAGGTGGGGCGACGCCGGACCAGAACGAGACCGCCTCGGCGCCCAGGTCGGCGCCGACGCGTACGGCCCGGCGCAGGAATTCGAGGCGCTTGGCCGGGTCGTCGTGCAGCAGCGTGGGGGCGTGCTTGTGCCACGGGTCGAGCAGGTATCGGGCGCCGGTCTCGATGACCACCGACAGGCCCAGGCGGTCGAGTGTGGACGCCACGTCGTCGGTGCGGCGGGCCAGCTCCGGCGCGAACGGGTCGAGGTGGTCGTGGTCCAGCGTGAGCGCGACGCCTTCGTATCCCAGGTCGGCGATGACCGCCAGCGCGTCGGTGAGGCGGTGGTTGGCGAAGCCGTTGGTGCCGTACCCGAATCGGATGGTCATGTCGGTGAGACCTTGCGTGCCAGGCGGCGGGCGAGTGGCGCGATGGCCGCGACCGCGACGCCGGTGGCCGGTGCGCCGGCGCTCGCGGCGAGCGCGCCCTGTAGCGGTGGGAGGCCGGTGATGCCGGCGCCCACGGCGGCGCGCACCTTCGCGGCGGAGGGGTCGGCGGCGACGCGGGCCTGCGCGGCGCCGTAGCCGGCCGCGTACCAGGCGGCGAGCATCCCCGGCACGGCGGCGGCCGCGCCCTTGCCGCGGGCCGTGGGCAGGCCGGCCGAGAGGGCCACCGCCGCGGTGCCGGCGAGCGTCGCGGCGGGCAGCGTGCGGTCGGCGCCGGAGACCTCCCGGCGGGAGAGTGCGGTCACCGTGTACGTGTGCGCGGCGACCGTCAGCGCCGCCGGCAGCGCCCGGGCCACCTTGCCCGGCGCGGCACCGAGCAGCACGTCGAGCCCGCGGCAGGCGGCCATGACGGCGGGGCCGGCGGGCGTGTTCTTGGCCCGCAGGTCGTAAGCCCACACGGCCCCGGCCAGCGGGAGCGCCACCGCGAGCGCGCGGCGGCCACCGGCCAGCGCGGCGAGCGCCACCCCGGCGGCGGTCAGCCCGGCCGCGACGCCGAGCGCCTGGGGCGGCGTGACCCGGCCCGAGGGGATGGGGCGCTCGGGGCGCTCGACCGCGTCCAGTTCGCGGTCGGCCCAGTCGTTGGCGGCCATGCCGGACCAGTACAGGCAGACCGACGCCGCCGCGAGCCCCGCCGTGCGCGGCTGGAGCGCGCCGCCGGCCGCCGCTCCGGCCACGACGTCACCGGGTACGGAGAGGGCGGCCGGCGCCCGGACCAGCTCGACGAGCGAGCGGAGGCTGGGCAGGCTAGGCATCGGCGAGCCCGCGTACGAACGATGCCAGCAGCGACCACTGCTCGGCCAGCGCGTGCGGCACAGTGCCAGCCGGCGCTCGCTCCGCTCGCGCGGGGTCCTGGGGACGTCCGGCTCCGTCCGTCCTCGTCGCTTCGCTCCTCGGCTCGGACGTCTCCGGACCCAGGACCCCACCAAGCGGATCCTTGAAGAAGAAGGCCAGCTCGGTCAGCGGACCACTGCGCCCGGCCTTGTGCGCGGCGGCGGTGAGGCGGGCGAGGTCGAGCACCAGCGGCGCGGCCAGTGCGGAGTCGCAGCCGTGCCAGGTGAACTCCATCCGCATCGAGGTGCCCAGGAAACCGCTGAACGTGATGAGGTCCCAGGCGGTCTTGAAGTCGCCGATGTCGTCGACGTACTCGATGCGGGTATTGCCTTGCGGCTCGTAGCCCAGCGTCTCCCCCAGCACGCGCTGCTTGCTGGTGGCCTTGGCCGCGTTGGCTCCCGGGTCGGCGAGGTTGGCGCCGTCGCCGCCGCCCAGCAGGTTGGTGCCGGACCAGGTGCGGACCCGCAGGTTGCGCATCGCGAACATCGGCGCGAGCACCGACTTCACCAGCGTCTCGCCGGTCTTTCCGTCGTGGCCCGCATAGGGAACGGCGTGGCGGTGGGCGAGCGCGTCGAGGGCGGGCAGGCGCGCGCCGGTCGACGGGGTGAAATCGATGTACGAACAGCCCGCGACAAAGGCCGCGTAGGCGTACAGGGAGCTTGGCGGGAGCACCGTGCCAGGCTCGCCCAGCGCTTGCCGCAGCGCGTCGGCGTCGCCGTGCGCGGGGTGCGCCGCCGGGGCCGGCTCGGTGGAGGAGACGTTGACAACCACGACCCGCTCGAGGCTGTGCCGGTACCGGAACGCGGCGATGTCCTCGGCGATCAGCGCGGCCGTCTCGAGCTGCGTGGCGGCCACCGGTACCGGGCGGATCTCGGCCTCGACCGCGGCCAGGTCGTCGGTGAGCGCGGCCACCAGCCGGGCCGGTACGACACCGGCCGCCGCCAGCGCCTCGGCCTTCTTGCACAGCCGCGTGGTGGCCGGGTCATGACCGCCGAAGACCAGGTCGGCAAGGGTCGGCAGCGCGGGGCTGCGCAGCTGGGGCAGCTCGGTGACGCAGCCGGTGGGGTCGGCCAGCCCGGCCCGGATCGCCGTCGCACCGACAATGCTGGTCACCGCGACCGAACCGCGCCCGCCAGCGAGCCATACACCTGTCGCCATAGCGACCTCCCACCTCGCATTGGGTACCGGCGATCGATCCTTCGCCGGGAGTGCGTTTTGGGCCCCGTCCACCCGCCTGCCGAGATGGCACCACCGTGACGGCGCCGGAGTCGGCGGCAACGACGCTGTCGCGGCCCGGCGGGCAGGGCGGACGGGGCTGTGGTGGGCGGGACCGGTCGGCGTCCGTTCCCGCCCCCCACGTCTAGGCTCCGGACGAGCCGGAGAACTCGACCCAGTTCAGGTTGACCAGCCCGGTGGTCGGGCCGCCCGACACCGCGCCGAAGACCAGGTAGAGCCGCTGGGTACCGGCCGCGTAGCTGACCGGGAGGCTCTGGCTGGCCCAGGAGTTGGTACCGCTGGTCGCGTTGAGCGTGGCCGTGGCGACGACCGGCCCGGTGGGCGAACCCACGCGCAGCTCGACCGTTGCCCGTGGCGTGCCGGCGGTGGCGTTGCCGCCGCTGGCGTACCGGAAGGTGACCGCGCCGACGCCGCCCAGGTTGATCGGGTCGAACGCGATGTGGTCACCCACGTCGATGCCGGTCACGTGCTGGCCGCCGCCCGTGTCGTTGGTGTTGGCCAGCGTCACGCCCTGCTGCACCTGGGCGAACTCGGCCTGCTGCCGGTGCAGCTGGATGACCGCCTGGCCGACCGTGGTCAGCGCCGGCTGGCCGTTGCCGCCCAGGTCGGTGTACGAGGCGCTGATCCCGCCGTACAGGTAGCCGCCCGCGTGGTCGGCACCGTCGGGCGGGCTGGGCAGCGTGCCCGTGCACCCGGTGGTGGTGGTCATCTCGTGCCCGTGCGTGTCGTGCCCGAGGATGAACGACACCTGTACGCGGTTGCAGTCGATGGTGCCGTCTTCGGGGTCGGTGACCGTGACCGAGTACGGGATGGTGTCACCCCACTCGAAGAACGAACCCGACACCGGCGACGTTACAGTCACCGTCGGTGCGGTGTTGCCCACGACGATCTCCCGGGTCAGCACCGCGGTCTTGCCGGTGGAGTCGGTCACCGTCAGCTTGGCGGTGTAGACCCCGTTGGTGGTGTACGTGAACGACGGGTTCGGGTCGGCCGAGTCGACCGTGCCGTCGCTGGTGAAGTCCCAGGCGTACGAGATGGACTCGCCCGGGTCGGGGTCGTACGTGCCGGCGCTGCTGAACGCCACGGTCAGTGGTGCCTGGCCGGAGGTCGGCGTGGCCTCCAGCTTGGCGACCGGCGCCCGCGTGCCCTTCACGTACCGGATCATGGCGAGCTGCGCGTCCGGGTTGGCCCGGAAGAAGCCGTCGCCGTACTCCAGGAAGTAGATGTTGCCCTCCGGCCCGATCTCCATCTCCATCAGGTTGTCGAAGACGAAGCCCGGCAGGAACTGCTCGACCCCGGTCAGGTTGCCCTTGCCGTCGGTCTGCATCACGAACATCTTGTCGCGCGTGAACTCGCCGAAGAAGACCGCGTCGTTGTAGTACTCGGGCAGCTTCGTCTCGGAGTCCAGGTTGGCGTCGTACTTGTAGATCGGGCCGCCGTGCGGGCCGACGCCGCCGGTGCCGATCACGGGCCACTTGAAGTCACAGGTGGTCGGCGGGTTCTGCAGGTACGCGCCCGCGCACGGGGTCTGCGCGTTGTAGGTGTACCAGAACTGCGGCTGCTGCACCGGTGGGAGAACGGTCCGCCCGGTGTTGCGCGGCGAGTCGTTGACCACCGCGCCACAGTTGAACGGCTGCTTCGAGGTGCGGGTCGCGAAGTCGAAGTCGATGTACGGCAGGCTCGGCGACATGCAGTACGGCCAGCCGTAGTTGCCCGCCTTCTTGGTGGCGAACCAGCGACCGGTCCCCTCCGGGCCACGCGTGGCGCTCGGCGTGCGCGAGTCCGGCGAGTAGTCGCCGACGTACAACATGCCGCTGGCGTCGACGTCGAAGCGGAACGGGTTGCGCAGGCCCATCAGGAAGATCTCCGGGCGGGTCTTGTTGTCGTAGTCCTGGCTCTCCGGGAAGAGGTTGCCGTTCGGGATCGAATACGTCCCGTTCGGCTTCACCTTGATCCGCAGCACCTTGCCGCGCAGGTCGTTGGTGTTGCCGGAGGAGCGCTGCGCGTCGTAGCCGGGGCCCTGGGTCGGCGACTCGTTGATCGGGGTGAAGCTGTCCGAGCCACCGGCGTTGGTGTCGTCACCGGTGATCAGGTACAGCAGGCCCTTGCCGTCGAACTTGACCTTGCCGGCGACGTGGCAGCAGATGCCGCGGTCCGCCTCGACCCGGATGATCTGCTGCTCGCTGTCGAGGTCGAGGTGCGGGGTCGGCTCCTCCACGAACTTGAACCGGGAGAGCTGGTTGTACCCCTTGAACTTGTCCCAGACCGTGGGGTCGGTGCTGGTCGCCGGCGCGTCGCCCTCGTTGACGCCGGGCGTGGCCGGGTTGTCGACCGGCGTGTTGAGCTTCGGCGCGTAGTAGACGTAGACCCACTTGTTGTTGGCGAAGTCGGGGTCGATGGTGAGCGTCTGTAGGCCGTCCTCGTCGTGCGTGTAGACCGGGATGGTCGTGATCACCGGGCTGGCGCCGGTCTCCGGGTCGTACAGCCGGATCTCGCCACCGCGCGTGTTGTGCAGCACGCGGCCGTCTGGCAGCACCGACAGCGACATCGGCTCGCCCGGCTCGTCGTTGAGCGTGACCTTCTCGTAGTTGGCGAGCACGGTCGCGCCGCAGTCGCCCTCGACCACGCCGGCCGACCACTGGATGCCGCCGAGCAGGTGCTGCTTGAACTTCCCGTTGCGGTAGGTCTCGATCGAGTGGCCGAGCCCGGTGTACCACGATCGGCCGCCCTGGTAGTCCTTGCACCAGGCCACCGGATGGTCGAAGCCCATGGCGCCACCGGTGTAGCTCTTCTCGTCGACCGTGGCGAGCACGTGCGAGACGCCCCGGACGTTTGTCGTGTAGTTGTACCACTCCTCGGTCAGCGACAGCTCCCGCGGCACCGTCTCGGTGGAGGGGTGCGCCCGGTCGGCGACCTTCACGGTCGCCTGGGAGACGCCGGAGACTCCGGAGACGTTCGTGCCGACCACGTTGCGGTAGAAGGTCCAGTCCTGCTCGGTCTCGGCCGCCGCGTGTACGCCGACGTAGCCGCCGCCGGCCCGGAAGTACGCCTCGAACGCGGCCTCCTGAGTGGGGTTGAGCACGTTGCCGGTGGTGTTGAGGAAGACCACCGCGCGGTAGTTGGCGAGGTTGTCCGCGGTGAACGCGCCACCGTCCTGCGTGACGGTGACGGTAAATCCGTTCTCCTGGCCCAGTGCGCGGATCACGCGCACACCATCCTGAATGGACGCACGGCGCGCGCCGTCGGTCTTGGTGAAGACGAGTACCTTGTACGACTCCGGCGCGCGGGCGTCGGAGCGAAGAGCCTCGGGGCCGTTCTCCTGCGCGACGAGGTTTTCGGCCGCACCGGGCTCAGGGGCGGCGGTCGCTGGCGTGGCGGCTAGCAGCGGGATGGACAACGCGGTCACGGCGGCAACGGATAGCCACCGAAAGCGGGGCCCCCGCGGAAACGTTTCGCGAAGCCCCACGCTTTCGTGGGGTGCTCTAGCTTGTGGAGCCATGTAACCCTCCGGGGTCTGGGTGTGGGTTCCCTACCCCTGGCGCGGTGCCATGCCCGCCAAGGTCGTGCGAGCGCGCTCTGTGCAGGTCGTACGGCGCGGCTGAGTCTGGGCTCAAACCGCGCCGTACGGCCGCCCCGGTGGCTGAGCTCCCGCTCGGTCCCGGGCTGCCGGCGCCGTCCGTCCTCGTCGCTGCGCTCCTCGGATCGGACGTTGCCATCCCCCGGGACCACCCATCCGGACGCGGGGCGCAACCGCGTCCGGACCCTCGCGGGCGGGCCCGAGGTGTCGAGAGTGGACGCGCGCCACCGCGTCCACAGTGGGTGAGGTCAGGCGGCGACTTCGGCGAGTGCCGGTGCCACCTCGGTCCACGCCGAGTCTCGCTCCGCCGAGCGGGTCACGGCGTCCATGACTAGCTGCACCTGAAGCGCGTCGACGAACGAGGGCGTGGGGTCCGCCCCGGTGCCGACCGCCTCAAGGAAGTCGCGCATCTCGTGCGTGAACGTGTGCTCGTACCCGATGATGTGTCCCGGCGGCCACCAGGCCGACATGTACGGATGGTCGGCCTCGGTCACCAGGATCTTGGTGAAGCCCTGCTCGGCGCCGGGCGCGGTGGCGTCGTAGAACTCCAGCTCGTTCATCCGCTCGAAGTCGAAGGCGACCGAGCCGAGCGAGCCGTTGATCTCCACGCGCAAAGCGTTCTTGCGGCCGGTGGCGAAGCGGCTGGCCTCGTACGTGCCCACCGCCCCGCCGTCCAGCCGGGCCAGGAAGAGTGCGGTGTCGTCGACGGTGACCGGCCCGGTCCCCGAACCGTCCGCCGAGGCGGCCAGTCCGGCGGCCGCCGACGGCAGCGGGCGCTCCTTGACGAAGGTCTCGGTGAGCCCGCTGACGCCGGTGATCCGCTGACCGGTCACAAACTGGGTCAGGTCGATGATGTGCGCGCCGATGTCGCCAAGCGCACCGGAGCCCGCCTTGTCCCGCTGCAACCGCCAGACCAGCGGAAACTGCGGATCCACGATCCAGTCCTGCAGGTACGACGCGCGGACGTGCCGGACCACGCCCAACCGTCCACTCTCGACAAGCTGGCGCATGACGGCCACGGCCGGGACCCGGCGGTAGTTGAACCCGCACATGGATCGTACGCCGGCCGCCTGGGCCTGGATCGCCGCGGCGACCATCGCCCGCGCCTCCTCGACGGAGTTGGCGAGTGGTTTCTCGCACAGGACGTGCTTGCCCGCCTCCAGCGCGGCGATCGCGATCTCGGCGTGGCTGTCGCCCGGCGTGCAGACGTCGATCACGTCGAGGTCGTCGCGGGCGATCAGCTCACGCCAGTCGGTCGAGTACGCCTCCCAGCCGAGCCGTGTGGCGGCGTCGGCCACCTTCGACTCGTCCCGGCCGCAGATGACGGACATGCGAGCCCGCGCCGGAAGGTCGAACACGCGGTTCACGGTGCGCCACGCCTGTGAGTGCGCGGCGCCCATGAACGCGTAGCCGACCATGCCGACCCGCAGCTCTTTCTCCATGGTGGACAAGGTGGGTCTCCCCCCGTTACGTCAGAACCCGAGCTTGAGGTAGTTGCTCGCGTTCTCCTTGGTGATGGTCTCGGAGGCGAGGATGATCTCCTTCGGGACCTGCAGCTCGACGAGATCCGACATGCCCTTGTTCTGGGCGATGAGCCGGGCGAGCGAGATCGCCGACGAGGCCATCGAGGGGCTGTAGGTGACCGTTGCCTTGAGCACGCTGTTGTCGGCCTGGATCGCTTCGATCGCGGCCTTCGAGCCGGCGCCGCCGACCATGATGAACTCGCTGCGGTTGGCCTGGTTGATCGCGGCCAGGACACCGATGCCCTGGTCGTCGTCGTGGTTCCACAGGGCGTCCATCCTGGGCAGCGCCTGGAGCAGGCCAGCCGCCTCGCGCTGACCGGAGTCGGCGGTGAACTCCGCCGCCCGCCGGTTGCCGACCCGGAAGCCGGCCTGGGCGAGCGTGTCGGCGAAGCCCTTCGACCGCTCCTGGGTCAGTTCCAGCGAGTCGATGCCGGCGATCTCGCCGATCACCGGGCTGCTCACGCCCTTGGCCTGCATCTGCTCGATGATGTAGTGGGCCGCCGACACGCCCATGCCGTAGTTGTCGCCCTTGATCTGGAGGCGGTAGGCGAGCGCGTCGGGGAAGGCCCGGTCCAGGTTGACCACCGGGATGCCCTGCTTCATCGCCTCCAGACCGAAGGCGTTGAGCTCCTTGCCGTCGTGCGGCAGCAGCACGATGATGTCTGGCTTCTGCGACAGCAGCGTGGCGAGCGCGGCGCGCTGCGCGGCCGCGTCGGCACCGGCCTCGACCGTCTTGAACTCCACGTCCGAGTACGTGCCGGCCTGGGCCTTGGCGTTGTTGGTGATGGCGGCGATCCAGCCGTGGTCGGCCGCCGGCGCGGAGAAGCCGATGGTGACCCTTTCGCCGGGCGCGGCGTTGGCGTTGCCACCAGCGGCGACCGTCTGCGCGCCTCCGCTGGGCTCGTCCGACTCGTTGCTCGTGCAGGCGGTGAGCAGGGCTCCCGCACCGAGCGCGGCCCCACCGAGCAGAAGCCGGCGGCGGGACAGGTCGGGCGCGTGTTTCATGACGACCTCCGGTAATCGGGTGCAAGGGATCCGGCGGCCGTCCCGGTATCGGACGGTCACCAAGGGTTTTTTGGGGTACTAGCTGGTGGTGAGCTTGTTGTTCTTGTTGAAGAACTGGCTTACCGACTTGAACTGGATCTGCTGGATCAGGACGGCGGCGACGATGATGCCGCCCTTGACCATGTTCTGAACCTCACTGGGCACGTCGTTGATCGCGAACAGGTTGGTGATGGTGGAGAACACCAGCACGCCCAGGACCGAACCGATGATCGTGCCACGACCGCCGCTGAGGAGCGTGCCACCGATGATGGCCGCGGCGATCGCGTCCAGCTCGTACAGGTTGGCCATCGCCGCTTGGGCCGAGGTGGACTGCGAGGTCAGCATGATGGCCGCGATGCCGCAGCAGAGGCCGGAGAGGGCGTACAGCAGCAGGGTGTGCCGCTTGACGTTGATGCCGGCCAGCCGGGCCGCCTCGACGTTGCCACCGACCGCGACCGTGCGCCGGCCGAACGTCGTGCGGTTGAGCAGCACCCAGCCGGCCGCGACCACGACGGCGAGCATGATGACGAGGATCGGGATACCGAGGAAGTCGTTGGCGGCGAGGCCGTTGATGAACGAGTTGCCCGACACCTGGGTCTGCTTGCCGGAGATCTGTGCCGCCAGGCCGCGAGCCGCCACGAGCATGGCGAGCGTGGCGATGAAGGCGACCAACCGGCCGTAGGCGATGAGGATGCCGTTGACCAAACCGACCCCGATGCCGACCGCGATCGCGCAGAAGATCATGCCAGCGGCGCCGAACTCCTGGGTCGCGACCGTCGTGCTCCACACACCGGCGAGCGCGATGATCGCGCCGACCGAGAGGTCGATGCCGCCGCCGATGATCACGAACGTCATGCCGACCGTGACCACACCGATGACCGACGCCAGCTCAAGGATGGTGAAGATGTTTCGCCGGACCCACTCGCCGTCGCCGTAGAGGTCGGGCCGCGTGATGATGCCGGCGATGACGAGGATGACCAGCACGGCCACGAGCGCCAGGTTGCGCCACAGCCCTTCGGTCGAGTCGACCCGCCACCAGCTCCGCTTCTCCGGGGCCGACTTCTCCGGCTCCTTGACCGGCGCAGGCGCGGTCTGCGCTGTCATTGTGCTTTCCTTTCGTTCGCGACTGCGGGGCTCGCAACTACAGGCCCACGGCCCGAGGCGGGCCGTCGGAGCTCAAGCTCGCATTCCGGCTCGGCGGCGATATCCGCGTGATGGTGCCCGGCGCCAACAAGGCGCCGCCGACCCAGAACGCTCGTCCTCGCGCTCACAGTCAGACCGCCTCCTCAACTTGCAACGAACCCGCCATCACGAGGTCAAGCACGGTGTCTTCGTCGATCTCCCCGGCCGGCGCCTCGCGGACCACGCGGCCTTCCCGCATGACCAGCACGCGATCCGCCAGCCCCAGCACCTCGGGCACCTCGCTGGAGACCAGCAGCACGCCCACGCCCTGGGCGGCCAGGTCGCGGATCACCTGGTAGAGCTCGGCCCGCGCGCCCACGTCGACGCCTCGCGTGGGCTCGTCGAGCAGCAGCAACCGCGTGTCGCCGAGCAGCCAGCGCCCCACGACCACCTTCTGCTGGTTGCCGCCGGAGAGCGTGCGTACGGCCCGGCGCACGTCGCGCGGGCGCAGGTCGAGCCGCTCCGCGATCCGGTTGGCCTCCTCCACCTCGCGGCCGGCGTTGGTGAAGCCGACGCGGGCGTAGTCGCTGAACGTGGAGAGCGTCACGTTGCGGTAGATCGGCTCACCGAGCAGCAGCGCCTGGCTCTTGCGCTCCTCGGGGGCCATCCCCAGCCCGGCGCGGACCGCCGCGCTCACGCTCCCCGGCCGCAGCACCTTGCCGCCCATGCGCACGCTGCCCGCCTCCGCGCGGCGGGCGCCGAAGATGGTCTCCAGCAGCTCGGAGCGGCCGGAGCCGACCAGGCCGGCGATGCCCACGATCTCACCACTGTGGACGCTGAGCGAGATGTCGGCGAACTCGCCGGAGCGGGTCAGCCCCTCCACGCGCAGCAGCTCCTCGGCGCCGCTGACGGCGGGGGCCGGCTCCGGGAAGACGTACTCGATGGTGCGGCCGGTCATCCGGCTGACCAGGTCGCGGGTCGGCGTGGTGCGGGCCGGCAGGTTGGCCGCGGTGGTGCGGCCGTCCTTGAGTACGGTCACCCGGTCGCCGATCTCGCGGATCTCCTCCAGCCGGTGCGAGATGTAGATGACCGCGATGCCCTTGGCGGTGAGGCCGCGGATGATGCGGAAGAGGTTGCCCACCTCGTCGTGGGCGAGCACCGCGCTCGGCTCGTCCATGATGATCAGGCGGGCGTCGTGGGAGAGCGCGCGGGCCATGCTGACGACCTGCTTGCCGGCCGCCGGCAGCGAGCGCACCAGGCGCGTGGGCGGGATCTCGGCGTGCCCCAGCCCGCCCAGGATCTCCCGCGTGCGGCGGGCCATGTGGCCGCGCCGCACGAAGCCCAGCACCTTCGGCTCGTGGCCGAGAAACGCGTTCTCACCCACCGAGAGGTCTTCGACGAGGTCGAGCTCCTGGTAGATGGTGGCGATGCCGGCCTTCATCGCGGCCTGCGGATTGGCCGGCGCGAAGTCCTGGCCGAGCCACTCGATCTGGCCCTCGTCCGGGCGGTGCACGCCGGCGAGCACCTTGATGAGGGTCGACTTGCCGGCGCCGTTCTGCCCGAGGAGGCAGTGCACCTCGCCGGCGCGCACCTCGAGCTGCACGCCGTCGAGCGCGCGTACGCCGGGGAAGGTCTTGACCACGTCGGTGAGGCGGAGGACGACTTCCGCGCCCGGGGTCTCGGTCTCGTTGTGCTCGGTCATGACGCCTGCTCGAATGCCACGTCGCTGGCGAGCACCGCGGCGCCGGTGACACCGGCCCTCGGCCCCAGCTCGGAGAGGACGACCGGGAGGTTGCCGGTCGCCAGCGGAAGCGAACGGCGGTAGACCACGCTGCGGATCTCGGCGAGCAGGATGTGCCCGAGGTGGGCGAGCCCGCCGCCGATCACGATCATCGACGGGTTGGCGAAGCTGACCAGCCCGGCGAGCACGCCACCGATCCGCCTCCCCCCGTCGCGGATGAGGCGGATGCAGGTGACGTCGCCCTCGCTGGCCGCCTCGGCGACATCGCGTGCGGTCACCGTGCCGTTGGCCGCGAGCCGGTCGACAAGCGCCGGCGAGGTGCCGTTGCGCGCGGCGAGCGTGGCGTCCTTGGCCAGCGCGGCGCCACTGAAGAGCGCCTCGAGGCAGCCCACGTTGCCGCAGGTGCACATCGGACCGTGCGAGTCGACCTGGATGTGGCCGATGTCGCCGGCGCAACCGTCGGTGCCCCTGTAGACCTCGCCGCTGAGGTAGATGCCGCAGCCGATGCCGGTGCCGATCTTCACGAAGAGGAAGTCGTCGACCGAGTGGGCCACGCCGCCGTGCCGCTCGCCGACCGCCATGATGTTGACGTCGTTGTCGACCACGGCCGGGCAACCGTGCTCGCGGGTGAGCAGCTCGCGCACCGGGAAGCGATCCCAGCCCGGCATGATCGGGGGCGAGACCGGCACGCCGTCGCGGAAGCTCACCGGCCCGGGGACGCCGATGCCGACCGCGTCCAGCTTCTCGTACGCACCGTCCACTTTGGCCTTGGCGAGCAGCTCGTTGACCCGCTGGAGGATCACCTTGGGGCCGGAGCGGATGTCAGCGCTCTCGGTGTACGCCGCGACCGGCTCCAGCCGCCCGTTGGTCACCTCGACGTCGACCGAGCTGGCGCCCAGGTCGACCGCGGCGAAGCGCAGGCGCGGGTTGAGCTCGACAAGTGTGGAGCGCCGGCCGCCGCGGGAGGCCGCCATCCCGGCCTCGGCCACGTAGCCGAGCGCGACCAGCCGGTCGATCTCGCCCAGTAGCCGGGGGCGCGGGATCTCCAGCCGGTCGGCGAGCTCGGCGCGGGAGATCGTGCCATGGTCGCGCAGCAGGCGGAGAAGGCGCAGGTGCAGAGGTTCGGCCGTACGCACGGAACCCTCCCTCGGAAGAGGTTCACATCGACGCAACGTCGGCGTGTTGTGCCCGACACACTAAGAGCCTTCCGCTCCCAATGTCCAGACCTTTACTCGTACTGCAACACAACTTTTTGCGAAGTCAGCAGAAGTTGTGATCGGGACGCCCCACAAGACGCCCCGATCACCACCTTGTTATCGCTTGTAGATGGTCAATTCGGACATATTGCGGTAGCTGAGGTCCGCGAACTCCAGCGACTGGCCGGGGTTGGCCGTGCCACCGGGCGCGGTGTCCTGCTCCCAGTTGGCGTGGTGGAAGTCCTGCTCCCCGATGACCTCGAAGAACTGCTGGAAGTTGATGTCGCCCTCGCCCAGCGGCGTCATCACGTGCCCGTTCGCCTGCTCCGGCGCGCGGTCACCGTCCTTGGCATGGAAGAGCGGGAAGCGCTTGGTCCGGTTGGCCACGTTGAGGATCGGGTCGAAGATGTCCGTCCTCACCTGGCCCCGGGAGTTCGTGTAGGTGCGGTGCTTGAACCGGGCCACGTAACCCCAGTAGATGTCGAACTCGAAGTAGACGTACTTCGGGTCGGTCTTGGCGAAGAAGTACTCCAGGCGGCGCACGCCGGACGAGGCAGTGGGCCGCCCGTTGGCGTCGAGCGGGCCGGAGTCGAGCAGGAAGCTGTACGCCGCGTCGTGATTGTGCGTGTACAGCCGCATCTTCCGTTCCTTCGCCTGGCGACCCAGCTCGTTCCAGGTGTCCGCGGCGGCATCCCAGTCGGCCTGGTAGGCGCTGTTGGTCGGGTCGGAGCCGGTGCCGATGTTCTTCATGCCAAGCTCTTCGGCGATGTCCAGCTGCTGCTGGAACGTGTCGGCCCGGATCTGCGTGTGCGTGCCGTTGGCCACCAGGCCGTTGTCGTCCAGGATCTTGCGGATCTCGGCCGGCGTGATCTGGCGCCCCAGGATCGAGGTGTGCTGGTTGTAGCCGGCGAACTCGATCTCCTTGTATCCGATCTCGGCGAGCCGGGCGAGGACCCGCTCGAAGCCGTATGGCACGCCGCTGTCGTCGGGCGCCGCGCTGATCCGATCGCGCACGCTGTACAGGATGATGCCGCGGTTCTGGTGCGGGATGAGGGGCTCGACCGTGATCTTCTTGTCACCGAGCGCCGGCGAGCCGGTCTGGAGCACGGGCAGGCCGGCGGCACCGAGCGCCGCGGCCGCGCCGGCCGATGCCTGGAGCAGACGGCGGCGGGTGAGCGCCTTCTTGGACTGTGGCTCGGTCATTGCCTTCTCCACCTTTCTTCGGCGGCCGGGGACCGCCGTCGACGACGAGAGCAGAGGTGATTAGGACGTATGAACGGGAGAGAGGGTGCGGACGACCCAGACCAGCGCCGCCGACGCGCCGGACCTGCGGGAATAGGGGACTCAGAACCGTTTGTGTCTCACGTGTTACGCCTGAGAGCAGACGCTAGCCCCTCGGGGTCGCCGAAAGATAGTCCCCAAAGCAACAAACTTTTGATCGCACGAACGAAAGATTTGCGTAGTGCACGAGAAAGCGCTCTCTACCCGGTCACTTGCACAGCAACTTCGCCATCCTCCGCGAAACGACGAAGAGGCCGAGCGCCATCACCGCCAGCAGGTACGCCACGTCGAGCCAGCCGCTCGCGCCGAGCGTGCCGGTGCTGATGCCGCGCAGCAGCTCGACCGAGCGGTAGAGCGGGGTCACCTCGACGATCCAGCGCAGCACCACCGGGTACGACTCGGCCGGTACGAACGTGCCGGAGAAGAGAAAGAGGGCGAACTGCGCCGAACCCATCAGGTCGAAGTCTTGCCAGCCGCGCATGAACGTGACGACCGCCATGCCCAGCGCGCCGAACGCGAAGCCGACCAGCACCGCCGCCGGGAACGACACCAGCGCCCGCATCGCCGTGGTCAGGTCGAGCGCCACCATCACGACCAGGAACGCGGCCGAGTAGAGCGAGCCGCGCACCATCGCCCAGGCCAGCTCACCGAGCGCGATCTCGAAGGGCTGCACGGGGGTGGCGAGCACCCCGTCGTACAGCTTCATGAACTTCATCTTCCCGAAGAAGTTGAAGGTCTCCGACAGCGCGCCGGACATGGCCGAGGCGGCGAGCATCGCGGGCGCGACGAAGGCGGCGTACTCGATCACCTGCCCGCCGGGCAGCGTGAGGTCGCCGATCAGGCCGCCCACGCCGACACCGATCGCGAGCAGGTAGAGCAACGGCTCGAAGAAGCCCGAGATCATCACGACCCAGTACGCCGACTTGAGCGCGGCGACGTTGCGCTCGGCGACCGACGCCGAACGCCGGCCGGCCCCCTCGAAGCTCAACAGCCGGGGCAGCACCAACGCGACCATTGCTTACCTCTCGTTCACGACTGCGGGGCTCGCAGGCGGGCGTCCGCGACCGCCCACAGACCGTCGAAGCTCACTCCTCGCGCTCACAGTGCTTACCTTTCGTTCGCGACTGCGGGGCTCGCAGGCCGTCGAAGCTCACTCCTCGCGCTCAGTGCTCAGATCACCAAGCGCTTCTTGAACCGGAAGCGGGCGATCGCGTAGCCGCCGGCCGCCCAGATGGCCAGGTAGAGCAGGTGGCCCGGCACCGACCAGTCGGCGGGCACGCCGAGCGTGGCGGCCCGGGACAGGTCGACGCCGTGCCACAGCGGCGACGCGTACGCCAGCCAGCGCAGCCCCACCGGCAGCGACTCCACCGGGAAGAACACGCCGGCGAAGAGCGACATCGGGATCACCGCGAACCGGAAGAGCAGCGCCAGGTAGCTGTCGCTCGTGACCGAGGAACTGTAGGCGAACGTGGGCGCCGCGAAGGCCAGCGCGAGCAGCAGCGACACCGGCAGCACCGCCAGCGCCCACCACGAGTGCACCGCGCCGAACGCGAGCGCCACCAGCAGGAACGCCACCGCGCCGGTCAGCGCCCGGAAGAGCACGTAGAGCAGGTTGCCGCCGAGGATGTCGTCGAGGCGCACCGGTGTGGCGGCCTGCCCCTCGTACGTGCGGACCCAGTTGAAGTTGCTCAGCACCGGCCAGGTCGACTCGAAGAGGGCCACCTGCATGACCGTCGACGCGATCAGCCCGGGGACGATCCAGTCGAGGTAGCGCACGCCGCCGATGCCCCCGTCGACGTACTCCCCCACGCCGAGGCCGAAGCCGAGCACCGTGAGCAGCGGCAGCACGAACGTGGAAAGCGCGCTGCCCCGCCACACTCGCTTGTACGTGACCAGCCAGAACTCAAAGACCGCGGTCATGCCTACCCCGCTCCGTCGCTCGGCGCTCATCCGCCGCTGTGGCCGAGGCCCGTAGCCTCACGACTCCCGCTCATTAGTCGACCAACGTGCGACCGGTCAGGTGGAGGAAGACGTCCTCCAGCGAGCTGCGGCGCACCAGCACGCTGGCCGGCGTGAGCCCGCGGCCGTGCACGTCGGCGACCGCGGCGTCGCCGTCGCCGACGTAGAGCAGGATGCGGTCGGGCAGCACCTCGATCCGCTCGCCGAGGCCGGCCAGCTTGCCGGCGAAATCCTCCTGCGACTCGGCGACGAAGCGCAGCTCCACCACCTCGCGCGTGGAGTAGCGCTCGATCAGCTCGCGCGGTGAGCCCTCGGCCACGATGCGGCCGCCGTCCATCACGACGAGGCGGTCGCAGAGCTGCTCGGCCTCGTCCATGTAGTGCGTGGTGAGCACCAGCGTCACGCCCTGCTGCTTGAGCCGGAACAGCCGCTCCCAAACCAGGTGGCGAGCCTGCGGGTCGAGGCCGGTGGTGGGCTCGTCGAGCAGCACGATGTCGGGCTCGTTGACCAGCGCGCGGGCGATCGTGAGCCGTCGCTTCATGCCGCCGGAGAGGGGCTCGACCTTGCTGCCGGCCCGCTCGGCGAGCTGGACGAAGTCGAGCAGCTCGGCGGCGCGCTCGCGGGCGACCCGGCGCGGGATGCCGAAGTAGCGCGCGTAGGTGGTCAGATTTTCCCGGACGGTCAGCTCGGGGTCGAGGTTGTCGAGCTGGGGGCAGACGCCGAGCCGGGCGCGGATGGCCGGACCCTCACGCGTCGGATCCTTGCCGAGGATCCGCAGCGTGCCGCCGGTCGGTGGGGAGACGCAGCCGATCATGCGCATCGTCGAGCTCTTGCCGGCGCCGTTGGGCCCCAGGAAGCCGAACGCCTCCCCCGGCTGCACGTCGACGTCGATGCCATCGACGGCCGTGAAGTCGCCGAACCGCTTCACCAGCCCCCGCGCTTGGATGAGTGGTTGGACTGTAGCCACGCCGGCACCCTAAACCCGCCCTGTGACAACCTCCCAGCCGTTTTTCGAAGACTTTTGATGTCTTCGGAGAAAGTTCCCTCGGTATCGAACAAACTTTGCGCTATCTTGGCCGAATGGTTGGAGTGTGGCCCGACAATCAGCACCAGGCGGCGGTCCTTCGTCTCCTGCGCGACGGCGGGCCCCGCTCCCGCGCCGAGCTCGTCGACGCGGTGGGCCTGTCCCGGTCCAAGCTGGCGGTGGAGATCGACCGGCTCATCGACCGCGGCCTGGTCGACACCGCCGGACCCGCCGCCTCCCGGGGCGGGCGGCGCTCGTCGGTCGTCCGGATCGCCGCGGCGACCCGCTTCCTCGGCATCGACATCGGCGCGACCACACTCGACCTCGCGGTCACCGACGGTGAGATGCGCATCCTCGGACGGGTCACCGAGCGCACCGACCTGCGCAAGGGGCCGGTGGCCGTGATCGGCCAGGCACTCGAGCTGATCAACAAGCTGCGCGTGGAGACCGTCACCACGCGGTTCACCGGCGCTGGCGTGGGCATCCCCGGGCCGGTCAGCTTTCGCGAGGGCATGCCGGTGTCGCCGCCGTTCATGCCGGGGTGGCACCGGTTTCCGGTACGCGAGACGCTGGCCGCCGAGCTGAGCTGCCCGGTGCTCGTCGACAACGACGTCAACATCATGGCGCTCGGCGAGATGCACGCCGGGATCGCCCGCTCGTTCGAAGACTTCCTGTTCGTCAAGATCGGCGCGGGCATCGGATGCGGCATCGTCGCCGCCGGCGAGGTCTACCGGGGCGCCACCGGCAGCGCCGGCGACATCGGCCACACCTCCGTCGACCACAACGGGCCGGTCTGCGTGTGCGGCAACACCGGCTGCCTGGAGGCGTTCTTCGGCGGGGCGGCGCTGACCCGGGACGCACTTGCCGCCGCCCGCTCCGGCCGCTCCCCCCACCTCGCCGACCGCCTGCGCGAGCACGGCTCGGTCGGCCCGGTCGACGTCTCGACGGCCGCCGCGGACGGCGATCCGTACGCGATGGGCATGGTCCGCGACGGCGCCCGCCGGGTCGGGCAGGTGCTCGCCGGGCTGGTGAGCTTCTTCAACCCCGGCCTGGTCGTGATCGGCGGCGGGGTCGCGGGCATCGGTCACGCGCTGCTCGCCGAGATCCGCTCGGTGGTCTACCGCTCGTCGCTCCCCCTCGCCACCGGCGACATGCCGATCGCGCTCTCGGAGATGGGCGACGAGGCCGGCCTGGTCGGCGCGGCCCGCATGATCAGTGACCACATCTGCCACGACTCGGGCGTACGCCACGCCGTGCGCATGGCCTGACCCGCCAGCGCGATCAGTCTGGCGTCGATGTCGCCTGCGCGGCCGCGACCAGCTCGTCGACCACCGCCTCGTCCGGCGGCGTGCCAGGGTCGTAGCGGACCGTCCAGGTCAGGCCGTCGACGCCGCTCACCCGCCGCGCCACGACCCGCACTCCCCCGCCCTCGGGCAGCGGGTGATGTTCGGTGTACGCCACCGAGCGGGTCACCCGCGTGCGCACCTGGTCTGGCACCTCGCGCGGCTCGAGCAGCAGCGTGGAGAGGATCGGCTGGTCGGCGACGAGGGCGTACCCGGGGCGCTCGCCCACCACCGCCGCGGGCGTGACCACCAGCTCGCGCCCCGACCAGACCGCCTTGTGGATCTCGTGCCAGCCGAGCCGGTGCAGCCCGGGCAGCCACAGGCCCCGGTTGGTCGCCACCACCACACTGCCGGCGGCGGCGGTCGCCCACGCCACGATCCGCTCGTCGGACTCCAGCGCCGGGCGCCGGTCGGCGGGGAGCTTGGGCTTGCGCCGGAAGAGAGCCATCAGAGTCCACCAACCGCCTGCTCGCGCAGCGCCCGGGCGTGCTGCTCCAGCGAAAAGAGTTCCCCGGCGAGCGCGAGGTACTCGTCTTTGTTGGTCACCGGGTTGACCCGCTGCACCTTCGACTTCAGCTCACGAACCCGGGTCGCCACCGAGCCGTGCTGGAGGCGGGCGAGCGTGACCGAGACGTAGCGCGGGTCGGGCTCCCCGTCGATCCGCAGCGGCTCGACCGCCAGCTCGCCGACGAGCGCCTTCCCGGCGAGGTCGGCGCACTCGTCGCGTACCCCCTCGATCCAGACGGCCCCGGCCACCGCGGACGCCGCACCGCCCGCGGCGGTGATGGCCTCGCGGATCGCCATGTGTACCGGATGGCGGTAGACCTCGGCGTCCAGCGCGTCGAACATCGGCCCGGCCAGCGCCGGCATCTGCAGGGCCAGCTTCAGGCACTCCCGCTCGACCATCACCTGTGGACTGTCTACAGAGGACTCCACCGGCGCCGGGCGCCCCGGCGCGGGCTCGGCCCGTCCCGAGGCGGCCGCCACCGCGCGCTGCACCGGCTCGATCTCCATGCCGAGGTCGCCGGCGAGCTTGCGGACGTACTCGGGGCGCTTTTCCCGGTCTTTGATCTTCGCCACCAGCGGCGCGGCCCGGCGCATCGCGTCGACCCGGCCCTCCACGGTGTCGAGGTCGTGGCGGGAGAGCACCTGCCGCAGCGCGAAGTCGACCAGCGGCTCGCGCCGCGCGACCAGGTCACGCACGGCCAGGTCGCCCTTGGCGAGGCGCAGGTCGCAGGGGTCCATGCTGTCCGGCGACACCGCGATGAACGTGCGCCCGACGAACTTCTGGTCTTCCTCGAACGCGCGCAGCGCCGCCTTCTGCCCCGCCGCGTCACCGTCGAACGTGAAAATAATCTCGCCGGTGAAGCCGTCGGTGTCCATCAGCAGCCGCCGCAGCACGCCGATGTGGTCGCTGCCGAACGAGGTGCCGCAGGTCGCCACCGCCGTGGGGACGTCGGCGAGGTGGCAGGCCATCACGTCGGTGTACCCCTCGACGATCACCACCCGCCCCTGCTTGGCGATCTCCCGCTTGGCCTGGTCGACCCCGTAGAGCACATGCGACTTCTTGTAGATCGGCGTCTCGGGTGTGTTGAGGTATTTCGGGCCGTCATCCTGGTCGAAGAGCTTGCGCGCGCCGAAGCCGATCACGTCTCCGGTGAGGTCTTTGATCGGCCACAGCAGCCGCCCCCGGAAGCGGTCGATGAGCGAACCGGAGCGCGCCTCCCGCGCGAGCCCCGCCGTGATCAGCTCCTGCGGGCTGAAGCCCTTTTGCCGGAGGTGCTTGGCGAGGTGGTCCCAGGCGTCGGGGGCGAAGCCACAGCCGTACTGCTGGGCGGTCGCCCGGTCGAAGCCCCGCTCGGCCAGGAACTCACGCGCCTTCTGCGCGCCCGCCGTGCCGAGCTGCTCCGCGTAGAACTCGGCCGCCGCCACGTGCGCCGCCACCAGACGCTGCCGCTGCCCCTGCTGCTGACGCACCGGCGCCGGCCCGGCCTCGATGTAGCGCAGCTGGATGGCGGCCCGCCCGGCCAGCCGCTCGACCGCCTCCACGAACGAGAGGTGGTCGATGTCCATCAGGAACTTGATGGCGTCGCCGCCCTGCCCACAGCCATGGCAGTTACCCGTGAGGATGTTGTCTTCGAGTACGAACGCGTGGGTCTTGTCGACGACAGGGCAGAAGACCTCCTCGACCTCCCCCAGGTCTTCGACCTGCTCGACGACCCAACCCCGCCGCTCGAACGCCTTACGATGCGCCAGGAAGCGCTCGCGGTGGGCCGCGAGGAGGAAGAAGTCCTCCGGCAGATCCGAACCCATGAGCGTCAGGCGATAGACCGGCCCCTTGTAGCCGGATTCACCGTTTGCCCTGAGCACGTCCTTGAATCCGGTTCGGATGTACTCACGGATACCGTACGTGCCCACGCCGATACGGGTGCACAGATCCCGGACGAACTCCAGGTGTTGCCGTGATGTCGAGTTGAGTGAAATGCAGCCGTCGGCCGCGACGTCTCCATCCGCCGCGAAGTATCCCGCGAGCCAGCCGAACAGATAGGAGAGGCTCTCTCCGAGGGGCGGCAACTCCGCCTTGAAGTAGGCGGGCAGGTTCGTCACGGCGAGGCCGCCCGCCCGCTGGTACGTGTGGCTGAGCGGGAACCACTTCAGCAGTTCTCGGTCTTTGTCGCCGTAGAGGAGCGCCACGCTCCCTCCGCCGAACAATGTGCCGTCGCCGAACACTATCCCCCGGGCCACTCCGTACGGCGACGGCCGCAGTTCGTGGCCCCCATCTCGAGTACGCAGCGACCGCGGGTACGCGTGGGCGAGGCGATCGCCAGGGCGCAGGTCTGCCGTCGTCCGCTCGACGTGCCGGCGGCGCCCCTGCCCCCCGCGCACGAACCACCGGTGGTTGGTGGTGGTGCGGATGGTTTTCTTCAGACCGTTTCGTGAGAGATGCAACCGAACCACGGGCTGCTCGCCGAACGAGTAGAAGGGCGCCTCCACCCACCGCCCGCCCGTCGTCAGCACCCGGTGCGACGCGCCCGCCAGGTCGCGGATCTCGCGGACCCCGTCCGCCGTCAGTACGCGGGTGTCTCCAGCCAGGCAGAAGTACACGTTTCGCCCGGGGGCCACGGTGAACGACGCGGTCTTCTCATCGTGAAACGGGCACAACCCCTTGAGGTTGCCGCCGCCGGCCGTCTTGAGCGTCACGTGCTCGGAAATGACGTCGGCGATCGCCGTGCGCTCGCGGACCAGCGCGATGTCCTCGTCTCGGATGCGGCCAGCCATGACGTACATCCTGCCTCACCCATCGCGGCGGCCGCCGCCTCCCTCTCGCGTGCGCACGCGAGGCGCCGCGATCGTCAGGTAGGACGGCGGCGGGCCAGCACGCGCAGGCCGGCCCCGCCGCCCACCAGCGCGGCGCCCACCGCCACGAACGCGCCGATCGCCAGCCCGGTGCGAGGCAGGTCACCGCCGGGGTTGGCGGGAGGTGTGGGCGAGGCGGTCGGGGACGGGGACGGGCTGGGCGAAGCCGACGGTGTCGCGCGCGGGCCGATCGACACCTGGATCTCGACCTCGGCCGGGCTCGGGTCCATCGCTGCGGGCGCGCCGACCGCGAACAGTGCCACGGCCGCCAGCACCAGGCCGCGGGTCTTCGCACCGGCCTCGGCCGGGATCGGGTCGAAGGTGACCGGCAGGTCGTCGCGCCGGGCGCGGCGGCGGCGCCAGAGCCACAACACGAGTACCGCGGCGGCGGCCACCAGCACGACGACGATGAGCCATGGGACCGCCCACAGCGAGTGAGACTGACTCATCGACGGAAGCGTCTGGGCGGTGGTCTGCGGATTGACGGTCACCTCGGCGGTGAGGCGCCCGGCCGGGAAGACCCCCTCGAGCGTGCGGGTGATCCGCACCTCCGAGTCGGGCAGCAACTCGGGGATGTCGATCATCTCGGTGTGCGCCACGCGTACGCCGAGTGGACCCCTGACCTGGATGCGCGCCTTGCCGGAGAAGCGGACGTTGCCGTCGTTGGCGACCCGGTACGTCACGGTCATGTCGCCGCCGCCGAAGGGTACGGCCGGGTTGTCGTAACGGACGTCGACCGAGGTGATCAGCGCCACGGGCTGCACCGGGCCGTCGACGCGCAGGTAGACGCGGGCGGCCACGCGCCGTTCGACGTTGACCTGCTGGCCCTCGGCGTTGGTGGTGGTCTCGGTGGCGGAGGCGATCAGGCCGCCGATGTGGTCGCCCGGCTCGGCGTTCGCGGGGATCTTCAGTTTGAACGGGATGTCCACGCGCTTGCCCACCGGCACCGTGTACTCCCGACCGGGCAGCGAGATCCAGGCGCCCACGTCCTTGGGTCGCTCGCTCGCCGGCAGCAGCGCGAAGCCGCCGTCGGCCGCGTTGAAGGCGTCCGTGCCGTACACGTTGATTTTCAGCGGTTTGCGGCCCAGGTTGCTCACCGCGAGCCAGTCGGCGACCTCCTCGCCGGGCTTGAGGCCGTACTCGAAGCGGCTCCGCACCGTCGGCCCCGTCGAGCTGGACGGCAGCACGCTCCACCGGTAGTCGTCCCCGGGCGCCTCCCGTACCGGCGTCGCGGGCAGCGCCTGTGCGGCCGCGGACGGGGAGGCGGCCGCGACGGTGGGCGGGAGGCCGGCCGCGACCACGGCCACGGCGGCGAGCAGAAGCCCGGCGCGGAGTGAACGCCGGGTGCGAGCGGGGCGGGCAGGGCTCATGGCGTGGGCTCCTCGACGGGGTCCGGATGCAGGCAGGCGGCGGAGGCGCCGCAGGCTCGCGCCCACGGCACCTCCGCCTCTGTCGACCCGTTGGCCGGGCGTGACCGGGTTCCGGTCAGGCAAGCGTCAGGGTCAGGGTCGCGGCGTAGCCGCCCGGCGTGGCGGTGTCCGGCACCGACAGGGTCAGGCCGGCGCCGCAGGAGAACACGCCGGCGCTGCTCGCCGCGGCGGCCGAGCAGAGGGTGCGGGTCGCACCGAGGTCGGCCGAGGTGCCCGCGCTGACCGAACCCGAACCGCTGGTCTTGCTCGCCGTGGGGGCCCAGGTCAGGTTCGCGGCCCCGATCGGGGTCGTGGCCGGCGTGGTGTTGAAGTCCTCCAGCTGGCCGGTCAGGTCCCAGCCGGCGTTGCTGCCGCGCAGGTCGGTGACCGTCGCCGACTGAAGGTCGCCGGTCGCGCTGCCACCGACGGTGCCGCCCGCGAGGAGCGCCTGGTTGCCGGCGACCGCCAGGCTGAACGCGCCCGGCGTGACGTCCGCGACGATCTCCTGCTGGCCCGACGGCCCGTCACCGGGCTCCACCGTGACGGACTGTGCCGACGAGGCGGAGGGCTGGAACGCCGAGGCGTTGGCCGGTACGAAGCTCGCCGTGATCGAGTGGGTCCCGATCGGCAGCGACGTCGTGGTGAGCGTGGCCGAGCCGCTGGCGACCGGGGCCGAACCGATCACGGTGCCGGCGCCCCGGCGGAACTCGACCGTGCCCGTCGCGGCGGCCGGGGTCACGGTCGCCGTGAGGGTGACCTCGGCGCCGGACTCGACCGGGCCGGCCGGCGCGATGGCGAGGTCGGTCGCCGTGGCCTCCGCCACCGGTCCGGTGTCGACCCGCCAGTTCGAGCCCTCGACCACGATCGGGAGCTGGAACTCGTCGGCGTGCCGGCCCGCGGTGAGGCTGAAGCACTCGATGATGATCAGGTAGTTGCCCGGGGCCGGCGTCGCGCCCAGCGCCGTGGCGAACGAGCGGTTCGGCTCGATCGTCACGTCGGCCTGGTCGAACCCGCCGCCGCCCAGCGGGCGGCCGAGGTTCTGGTACGGACCACCGACCGGACCGACCCGGAGACCGGCGTTCTCCCCGTACCCGGTCGGGCACGGGTCCGCGGACGTCGCCGACGTGAACATCGGGTTGGCGTCGACGGTGCCATTGGTCTCTGTCAGCGTGATCGTGCCGAGCGACGCCGCCTGCGCGGGCGACGCGACCGCCACGAGTACGCCCGCCGACATGACGGTCGCACCGAGCAGCGCGCCAACGCGGGCGAACATGCGCTTGCTCATGAATCACTTCCTCTCGCTGAGGATGATGCTCAGGCCAGGTCCTGGTGACCCGGCCGGCCATCAGGCTCTCCAGGAGCCGTGACCCGGTAGGCAGGCCAACGTCTCCGCCGAACGTGCGGAAGGCGAATTCTCGGTGCCCGTTCATCGGGCGAAGGGTCCGGAGGACACACTCGGGGTACTACCGGGGGATCAGCCGAAACGCCCGTGCACATAGTCGGACGTACGCGGGTCCTGCGGATGGTCGAACATCGCCGCCGTCGGGCCGTGCTCGACGATGACGCCGGGCGTGCCCTGCGAGGCGAGGAAGAACGCGCACAGGTCGGATACGCGCGCCGCCTGTTGCATGTTGTGCGTGACGATCACGATGGTCACTTCGTGCACGAGCTCGGCGATGGTCTCTTCGATGCGCCGCGTCGAGGTCGGGTCGAGCGCGGAGCACGGCTCGTCCATCAGGAGCACGCGCGGGCGTACGGCCAGCGAACGCGCGATGCAGAGCCGCTGCTGCTGCCCGCCGGAGAGCGCGCCGCCGGGCTGGCGCAGCCGGTCGCGCACCTCCTTCCACAGTCCCGCCTTCGTCAGCGTCTCCTCGACCAGGTCGTCCCGCTCCCGGCGGCTGACGCGCGTGCCGGTGAGCTTGAGCCCGGCGACCACGTTGTCGTAGATGGACATCGCGGGAAAGGGGTTCGGCTTCTGGAAGACCATGCCGACCTGCCGCCGCGCGTCGGTGATGCGGCGGTCGGCGGAGTAGAGGTCGCGCCCGTCGAGCAGCACCTTCCCGGCCAGTGACGCGCTCGGCACCAGCTCGTGCATCCGGTTCAGGATGCGCAGGAACGTCGACTTGCCACAGCCGGACGGCCCGATCAGCGCGGTCACCTTGCCCGCCGGCATGGTCAGCGAGACTCGGTCGAGCACCTTGTGCTCGCCGAACCAGGCGGAGATGGACCGCGCGTCCAACGACGCCAGGCCGGTGGCGTCCGGCACGGGCACGGGGGCCTTGCCGGAGACCGGCGGGGCCAGGTCGACGAGGGTCGAGTCGTCGAGCTTGGTCACGGCACAATCCTTTCTGGACTGTCGCTGGGGCCGATATGGTGGATCTTGTGCGTGCGAGCCGCAGCCCTGCGAAGATCCATCAGACCGGCCCTAGAGGAGGTTGGGCAGCAGCCGGGCGGCCTGGTCGGCGATGGCGAGCCCGAGGGCGAGGATCACCGGCGCGCCGACGATCCACGCCTGCCAGCCGCCCCACCGGGCCCTCAGGTAGGTGACCCCGAGCGTGGCGAGCAGCAGGCCCTGGCTCCAGAGCAGGAGCGGGGTCCACGCGCCCGCGTCGGTCGCCATCGCGGCGTCGGCCGGAGGCAGCGACGCGGCCCCGAACCGGCGGGCCGGCGCCGGCTTCGCCTCGGTGACCAGCTCCGCGTCGACGCGCAGCACGTCACGGGGTACGTAGAGGCTGCCGTCGGCGGTCACCAGCGTGAGCCGCCCCTTGCCGGCATCCAGCGGGGGCGGGGCCGGCTCGCCCGGGCGGCGCAGCCCGACGACCCGGTACGTGTGCTCGCCCTGCCCGGTGGTCACGATGACGGCGTCGCCGGGCAACAGCAGGTCCAGGTCGCGGAACGGGCCGCCGTACGCCGCCCGCCGTCCCATCACGACAGACGTGCCGGGCTGTCCAGGTAGGACGCTGTCGCGCCGGTGCCCCGGACCCTGCCGCAGCACGTCGCCGCTGGAGCCCTCGAAAACGACCGTGCTCAGCCCCACGGCGGGAATCCGGAGCACCGCCACCGGCGTCCCGGGGCCGACGACGCTCTCGCGGCCTTGTTCGGCGCCGTCCTCGTACTCCACTGTGGTCTGGCCGACCGGGGCGGTGCCGCGGGCCAGCTCGGCGCGGAAGTCCGCGAACGCGGTCTGCTGGTTGCGCGCGTACTGCAACTGGGAGAGCAGCGTCAGGTGCACCACGAAGCCCAGCGCCACCGCGGCGAGGATGCTCAGCGCGATCCCTGGTACCTGTAGCGCGGCGCGGACCGCCGGAGACGCGGGCGGCGGTGGCGGCGCCGCCGGCTCGCGAGGCGGGCTCGCGGCCGGCGACGGGCGCTCGATCGTGACGGTCATTCCCGCTCGTCCGGCCAGGCGACCGGCTCGGGCTCCGGCTTGCGGCGGCGGGTCACCAGCATCGCGCCGGCGCCGAGGCCGATCAGCGCGAGCCCGGAGGCCCCGATGGCGACGAGCGGCGCGCCGGTGCTGGCCAGCGAGCCCCCACCGCCCCCGTTCCCGTCTGCGTCACCGTCGCCGTTTCCATCGCCATCGCCGTCACCATCGCCGTCGCCGTCCTCCGCGGTGATCTCGACGGTGACCGTGTTGGACGTGGACGAGGTGTAGGCGGTGGCGTCGGCGGGCGTGAAGACCGCGGTCAGCGCGTACGTGCCGACCACGTCGGCGACGAGGATGAGGATGGCGGTGCCGCTGGCGACGGTCACCGGGTCGCCGATCTGCGCCGTGCCGAGGCGAAACGTCACGGTGCCGGTGGCGGCCGACGGCGCGACCGTCGCGGCCAGCGTCAGCTCGGCCCCTTCCACCTGTGGCGACTCCGGGGTCACCGCCAGGGTCGTGGTGGTCTCCCGCGGACCGCTGGGCGCGGCGCCGACCTGGTAGCCGCCCAGCCCGTCGCTCGACTCCCCGTACGCCTCCGGGTCGTCCGGCACGAACCGCGCCTCGAAGTCGTACCGCCCGTCGGCGAGGCCGGTGACCTCGGTCCGCGCGGCGCCGGCGGCCAGCGGTACGGTCGCGATGTCGGTCCACGCCGCGCCCGCCTCGGGCCGCTGGCGAAACGTCACCGCGCCGGCCGGCGGCTGCTCCTCGCCCGTGGCCGCCACGGTCGCCGCGAGAGTGATCGCCGAGCCGGTCGGCGCCGGCGAGGCCGGGTCCGCCGACAGCGTGGTGGTCGTGGGCTTGCCGCCGGTGAAGACCGTGACCTCGACCGGGTCCGATGTGGACGCGAGGAAGGCCGCCGGGTCGCTGGGCGTGAAGCGTGCGGTCAGCGCGTACGTGATCTGCGTGCTCACCAGCGGCAGGATCACGCCGGGCAGGGCCGCCGTCCCGTCCGCGCCGACCGGCACGGGCTCGCCGAGGTCCTCGGTCACGCCGCCGGCCGTACGGCGGAAGAGCACGCTGCCCGCGGCCGCCGGCGTCACCGTGGCGGTCAGCGTGACCGGCGTCTCCGGCGCGATCGAGCCGCCCGGCTCGGCGGTCAGCGTGGTCCGCGTCTCCTGCGCGGTGCCGCAACTGGTGCCGACCTGCCAGGTCGTACCACAGACCACGATCTCGAGCTGGAACTCGTCGACGTGCCGGCCCGCGGTGAGGCTGAAGCACTCGATGATGATCAGGTACACGCCGTCGGTGGGCGCGGCGCCGAGGGCGGTGGTCAGCGACCGGTTCGCCTCGATCGTCACCGGCGCCTGGTCAAAGCCGCCGCCACCGAGCGGGCGGCCGAGGTTCTGGTACGCGCCACCGGGGCGGCCGACCCGCAGCCCGGCGTTCTCGCCGTAGGTGGCCGGGCAGGCCGCCGCCGAGGTGGCGGATGTGAACATCGGGTTGTCGTCGACTGCTCCGCCCTGCTCGGTCAGGGTGACCGTGCCGAGGGACGCGGCCAGTGCCGGCGTGGCCGAACCGACGAGCACACCGGCCGCCAGGATGCCGCTGGACAGGAGGGCCGCCAAGGCCAGCGCGAGCCAGGAGCGACGCCGTTGCCCGCTCATATCGTCGATTCCTCCATCTGGGTCGGTTCCGGACGGCCAGCGGTCCGGACGGCCACGCGGGCCGCCCGGACCTGGTTGTCACTGGTTCAGCTGTTGAAGCGCAGGTTGGTGTAGCCGCAGTTGGCCTCGAGCGGGTTGTTGAACGTCGCCCGGTAGCCGAAGCCGAACAGTTCCACCACGCGGCGCTGCTGGCCGCCGATCGTCACGGTCTGGCTGCACGCGGCCGAGCCGGTACCCACGAACGTGCTCTGGATCAGCGGGTTGGTCAGGTCTGCCGTGGGCACCACGTTGTACACGTCGCGCCGGAACGGCACCGGGAAGTTGACGTTCAGCACGCCGCTTACGACCGGCTGCGTGGTGGCCTGCTGCGTGGTGCTCATGCCCACGATGTGCGCCGGGCCGCGGCGGTCGACGACCTCCACATTGGGCACGTTGGCCTCGATGACGGCGCTGTTGGTCTGCGCGACGAACTGCCCGATCGAGAACGGGATGACGTGGGTCAGGTTGCCGGTGAGCACCGTACCGTCGTGCTCCTGGATGCGCGGGTGCACCGGTACGGCCGGGGTCGCCGGGTTGTTGTCGTTGTCCACCGCCAGGCAGGGGTAGTCACCGAAGTTGATCTCGTTCTCGGTGATCGCCATGCGCGCCGGCTGGATCCAGAACTCCCAGGTGCCGGAGCCGGTCTGGATCATCCGCGGCACCACCGGGTTGCCCGCGATCCTGGTGTCGAAGCACTTGTAGACCCGCTGGATCTGGGCGAAGGACAGGTTGAACGGCAGGTCGCCGCCCTGGTGCACGGCGAGGGTCACCGCGTCGACACCGGCCGGGATGTACGTGTAGTTGCCGGTGTCCGACGGCGTGCTGCCGCCGCCGTAGCTGGACGACCGGGCGAAGTCGACGCAACCGCTGATGTTCACGCCGTTCCAGAAGCCGGCGCCGCCGTGCGAGCCGCCCAGGTTCTCCCCCTCCGACGCGCGCAGCGCCTGCCGGCCCTGGCCCGAGCCATTGGGACGGACGAACTGGCAACCGTTCGCCTTGGTCTTGACGGTCGTGGTGCCGCCGGCCGGGGGCCGGGCGTCCCACGACGCGATGACGTCGCCGCCACCGACCGTCGCGCCGAGGCCGTTCATGAGATCCTGGGTCGTGTCGGAGCCGGCGCCCGCCAATTGGCGGTAGTCGTTGGCCGGCACGGGGTCGGCGATGGCCGGAGTGGCCGCCACGGCCACGGCGATGACGGCGCTGAAGCTCACCGCCACCGCCCTGCCGATGGTCTTGACCTTCATGTGTGCTCCCTTTCTGCGGGACTCAGAGGTCTGGCTCGCGGGCTGCGCCGATGACCCAGGCCCGCCGGGCAAGACACTCCGGCTCGCCTCCATGCCAGACGAGCCGCAGCCATCGTCGCGTCGGCGCTCTGGCCGCCGAAACCGATGCCAGACAAACGTTTCGCGCGTGTGTCTCTCGCCAACACGTAGGCCGGATGAACGAGAACTGGCGAGTTCTCCTCGCCCCCACCGGACGGTCATTTCCGGCCACCGCGCGCGAGCGCCTGGAGCACCGGTCCGGCCACGCCACCGAGCAGGCCCATGACGAGCGCGGCGATCAGGATGTACCGGATGATCCCCAGTGGACTGCCGATTGTGGACTGTGCGGCCGGTGTGGCGGATGGCTGCGGAGTGGGTGGAGCGGCCGGGCCGGACGCCGAGGGAGTGGCCCCCGGGTCGGGTACACCGGCGGAGGTCGCCGACGGAGCCGGTGTCGTCGGGCCGCCGTTGCCGTTCCCGTTGCCCTCGCTCGGCGTCGGTGTGGTCGGCGTGACCCACCGCTCCAGCCGGTCGGCGGTGTCCAGCGTCCGCTCGCGCATGGCCGCCGGCAGCGGCAGGTATCCGTCGGGCAGTTGGCCGTCCGCCTGCCCCGGTGCCTGGCCGGGACCGGCGGCGTACCGCAGCAGCCGGGCGTAGTCGCGGCGGGCGTCGGCCGGATCGCTGGTGTCGCCGATCGCGTACGTGATGGTGGTCAGCGGGTACGCGCCGGGCGCCGCCCACGCCTTGGCCGGGTCGATCACGTCGACGCCCTCGACCCCGCTCGCCGACGCGGTCGCCAGGGCCGCCGACATCGCCGCCGTGCTCGGACTACGGCAGTCGTCCGGCATCACCAGCGCCCCGCTGGTATCCCGCTTCGGCTTGCAGAGCTGGGCCGCGTAGAGGCCGTACCGGGCGGCCGCCGAGGAGTCCGTCACAGACATGGCGAACCGGGCTCCCGGCGTCTTGCGAGGCAGCTCCAGGTACCGGTACTGCGGGTCGTCAAGCCACGGGGCGACCTCGCCCGGCTGCGGCCGCAGCAGCGTCTCCTTCACCTTCGCGTTGGCCCGCAGGGTCTGCAACGCCGCCTCGGCCATCGTGCCCATGTACGGAAACCGTTCGAGGCCGCAGAGCTGGTACTCGACGCCGTCCCCGCCGAGGTTGGCGACGCAGCGCGGATCCGCCTTCGGGAAGGTCTCCGGTGTGGGCGTGAAGACGCCTCGGTAGTTCTCGTTGACCACCATGCCGTCCTCGTCGGGCGTACCGTCGAGCCACGCCTTGGCCTCGGGGTCGGCGAGGATCCACCGCCAGAGGTCACGCGCGGCGGTCGAGCTGCCGACGGTCACCATCAGGCCGTCCAGCGTCGCGGCCTCCTCGCGCGGCCAGTAGCGGAACTCGGGGTTGAGGGTCAGGAACTCGTTGTCCACGCGGATGCTGGCCGGGTTCGCCCGTCCGGCCTGCCCCACCGGGCCCATCGCGTCCCGGCGGTAGCTCTGGGTCAGCAGCTTGGCCATCAGCCGCGGGGTCAGCTTGAGGCCGCTCACCGCCAGCGCCCGCAGCCGTTCGATCTCCTCCGGGGTCGGTTCGCCGCTGACGTGCTGCGGGTCGATGATGTTGTAGTCGATGTTGAGCGCGACGACCGTGCCGCTGACCGCGACCGGCGCGTGCAGGTACGCCGGCGAGGTGGCGGTGACCGGTTCCGGGCTGTAGACCAGGCCGGGCGCGTTCTCCGCGGGGTTGGTGACCTGAAACGTGGCCTCGAAGTCGCCGATCGCCGAGTAACCGATCACCGGCCCCTCGCCGGAGCAGATGGCCGGCTGCCACGAGGTGATCGCCTCCGCGATGACCTCTGTGCCGGCGGTGCGCCGCTCCGACCGGTCCAGCGGGCAGCTCCCCTCGACCGGGTTGAACTCCAGGGGTACGACGATCCGGTGCTGCCACACCGCGGGCGCGAACGGCGAGCCGTGGATGGCCGAGGTGCCGCTGACGTCCGCGCCGGTGTACGGATGGTGGAAGCCGCGCGGCACGATCACCAGCGAGCACGGCCGGGGGCCGGTACCGGTCGGCGTGGCTACCGCCGCACCGCAGCCCAGGTGGGGCGCGAACTGGTCGTTCTGCACCTCGAAGACCACGCGCCCGGTGCCGTCGCCGCCGGTCAGCGCGTACGGGTACTCGTTGGTGGTCTCCTTGGCGGCGTACCGGCCCATGACGTCGACGTCGGTCTCCTCGCGGCTGGTGCCGCCAGAGAGTTCGATCCGGCCGTACGGCTGGGCCGGGCTGCCGTCCTTGGACCGCTCCCCGGTCACCGACAGGAAGGGCACCATCCGCGCGCCCTCGAGCGGCTCCTGGGGGTCGGGCACCGGGTAGTCCGGATCGGGCGGTGTCGTGATCAGCGCCCGGCGGCCGGAGTTCACCGCGTCGACGGAGACCGCGCCGCCGGGCAGGAACGGCCGGTCCAGGTCCATGCCGAACTGGCAGGTCTCCCGGAAGTTCGCCGCCGCCGGGTCGCCCCAGCACTGCATGAGTTGCAGGTAGTCGACGCCGAGCATCCGGCGGGGCGTGGGACGGGCACCGGTCCAGGAGACGACGATCGCCTCGTTGGAGAGGTCCCGGGTCTTGGAGACGGTGACGGCGAGGCCGGTGAAGTCCTCGAAGCCCTGCTTGGTGCCGTGCGTAGTGACGGACGAGGAGCCGGTGCCGCCGCCCTCGGGGGCGCCGGCCGCCGGGCCGGCGGCCGGCTCGACGGCGAAGAGCAGGCTCGCCGCGATCAGGGCGACCAGGGCGCCGGCGATCTGCCGCCGGTTCACGCCCGGCCCCCAGGCTCGCGGCGCCCGCGCAGCGCGGTGGCCAGCAGCGGCGGTCCGAGGATCAGTCCGATGAGGAGTACCGCGACGAGCGCCATGACGGTGTGCCGCAGCCGCCAGCCGCCCTCGCCCTCCAGCGACACCGGCTCGGCCGCCACCTGCCCGCCGTCGCCAGCGCCGGTGCCGTCGGAGCCCACGGGCAGGCCGGTGTCCGGGTCGATCGGGCCGGTGGTGGCGCCGCCCGGTCCGGCCGAGCCGGTCGGGCTCGGCCCGGCGGTGTTGTTGCCGCCCCCGTTGATGTTGTCGCCGCCGCCGTTGTTGTTGTTTCCGCCGCTGTTGTTGTTGCCGCCACCGCCGCTGCACTGGGCGGCCGCCAGCACCGGGGTCTGCTCGCGCGCCCCGCCGGTGCCGGCGGTGTTCTGCCGCGTCCCCTGCCGGTCGCACTGCGAGGGCTGCGGCGCGTTGGCGAGCAGCGTGTTGCGGCCGTTGCGGTCGAACGTGGGGTTGTTGCAGCCGGCCACGTCGATGTTCCGCTTCTCCGCGCCCGGCACGCGGTGGATCTGCTGTATGCCCGCCTCCACGAGGTTTCTCGGCAGTGGCGAGTAGCCGAGCACGTCGGCCTGCTGTTGGCCCTCACAGAGGAAGTAGTAGGCGAACAGGCCGAGCGTGTACCCCTTGTCCTCGGACATGGACTGCACGTCGATCCGGTCGACCGGGATGATCATGTACGAGTACGACGACAGCGGATACGTCCGCGGGTCGTTGAACCGGTACACGTCGTCGAGGATCTGGGTCAGAAACTGCCGGCTGTCGCGGTCCTCGTTGATGCGCGCCCTCGTCAGTGCGACGGCCACATTGGACGCGGTCGGCTCGGTGTAGTACCCGGCGCGGTTGAGCACCTTGACCACGGGGAAGCGGGCGTTGATGGCGTACGAGTACTCGACGTAGGTGATGGCGCCCTCGGCGTTGCCCTGCGAGACGTACCCGGCCACGCCGGTCGAGCCGCTCTGCCCGATGAAGCCCTCGTTCGCCCGGTACGGGTACTGCGAGGTGAGCCCGCACGGGGACGGCTTGTCGAACTTGGCGCAGTACGCGTTCCAGATCGCGGGGTACTCCTTGCTCATCCAGAGCGTGAACTGCGCGCTGGTGCCCGAGCCGTCCTGCCGTACCACCGGCACGATCGAGCGGGCCGGCAGGTTGAGCCCGGGGTTGTCGGCCCGGATCGCCGGGTCGTTCCACCGCTTGATCACGCCGGTGAAGATCTTCGCGATCACCTCGCCGGAGAGGCGCAGGTTGGTGACCCGGCGCCCGCCGATCCGCAGGTTGTACATGAACGAGGTGCCGCCGGCGACGATCGGCATGTACGCGTACGTGCGCGACGGGGCCGGGTCGGTGCCGGCGAAGCGGTCGCTCATCTCGTACGGGATCTCCGAGACGCCGAAGTCGACGGTCCCCTGGCGGTAGCGGTTGCGCCCGTCGGTCGAGCCGGAGGAGGCGTAGCTGACGACGACGCCGCGCTGCTGGATGTTGCGCCGCCAGTTGTCGATGGCGTTGGCGCTCCACGTCGAGCCGGCACCGTTGATCGGTACGCGTCGCGGCGCCGCCGAGGCCGCCTCGGGCGGGGCGATGGAGACCACCAGCAGCACCGCGAGCATGGCGGTGGCGGCACGGGCCAGGCGGCGGGTCACGCTGGTCCACTCTCTGGTCATGTGCTCAGTTCCCCTGCTGTCGGTTGATCCCCGGCTGTCGGTTGGTCGGCGGCTGTCGGTTGGTCGGCGTACGCGCGGCGGGCCCGGTCGCGGTCGGCGAACCGCCGCGCGTCCCGGCGGGAGGCGCGCGTGCGGCGGCGGCGCTGGCCCCGGCTGAGCTGCCCGGGCACGCGACCGCCGATCAGCCGGGCCAGGACGAACAGCAGCAGGACCAGGATCATCAGCACCGCGGCGGCGCCGAAGCCGCGGGCGATCATGTTCGCGTCCGGCCGGCGGACCAGGTCGAACGTGGCGAGCGGAAGGGACACCTGGGGGTTGACCCGCGGGTCGACGTTGGTGATCGCGGTGAAGCCGGCGGTCAGCAGCACCGGGGACGTCTCGCCGATGCCCCGCGCGGTGCCCAGGATGATCGCGGTGGTGATGCCCGACCGGGCGGTGGGGAGCACGACGTGCCAGATCGTCCGCCACTGCGAGGCGCCGAGCGCCAGCGACGCCTCCCGCAGCGAGCCGGGCACCAGCCGGATCACCACGTCCGCGGCGCGGATGATGATCGGCAGCATCATCACGCTGATCGCCAGCGCCGCCGCGAACCCGGAGAGCGGTACGCCGAGCGTGAGGATGACCGTGCCATACACGAACAGCCCCGCCACGATCGACGGCAGCGCGGTCATCGCCTCGACGATCGTGCGTACGAAGCGGCTGAACGCCCCGGGCAGCTCGCTGAGGAAGACGGCGGCGATGATGCCGAGTGGCACGGTGATGGCGAGCGCGATGCCGATCTGTTCCAGCGTGCCGATCATCGCGTGCCGGATGCCGCCGATGTCGAGTGGCTGGAGCGGTCCGGCCAGGCTCATGTCCTCGTAGTAGAAGTTGCCGTGGGAGAGCGCCTCCCGGCCGCGCCAGAACGTGAAGGCGACCACCACCACGAGCGCCACCAGCATCAGGAACGCGAGGCTGTGCACCACCACGCCGGCCAGCCGATCGCGTACGGCCGGGCCGGACTCGTCCAGCGAGACCAGCAGCGCGTAGATGCCGAGGAAGGCCACATAGGACACGACAACGAAGCCGAGCGCGCCGTCGAAGGGGGCGAGCTGCGTGAAGACCACCGCGGCGAGGCTCACCGCGGAGAAGGCCGCCCCCAGGAGGGCGAGGAAGTCGGTGCGCCGCGCGGTGGTGGTGGCCCGCCGCACCTCGGGCGTCACGGGCTCGGCCGGCGTACGGGGAAGCGTGGTGGTCATTTTCCTACACCTCGCTCGCCGCGCCCGACCGGCTGCGACTGATGATGATTCCGGCGCCGAAGTTGACGACGAGCGTCACCGCGAAGAGCACGAGCCCGGCCGCCATCAGCGCGGCGAAGCCCACGCCGATGTCCTCCGCGTACCGGAGCGCGATCAGTGCCGAGATCGAGCCGCCGCCGTTCTGGAGGATGTGCGGCTGGATCACGAAGACCATCGAGATGACCAGGAAGACGCCGATCGTCTCGCCGAGCGCCCGGCCGAGACCGAGCATGGTGCCGCCGATCATGCCGCCGCGCCCGAACGGAAGCACCACCGCGCGGATCATCCCCCACTTGGTGGCGCCCAGCGCGTACGCGCCCTCCCGCTCGCCGAGGGGCGCCTGCGAGAAGACCTCCCGCATGATCGAGGCGATGATGGGAGCGACCATCATGGACACCACGAGCCCGGCGACGAACGTGGAAGCGGTCAGCGACGTCGGGCTCGCCAGCGGGTCGCGCGGGTCGTAATCGTCCACTTGGAACAGTGGGATCCAGCCGAAGTACGTGGTGAGCCAGCGCGGCAGCCCTTCACCCCGCTCGCCCACCACCAGAAGCTGCGGCTGCAACAGGAACAGGCCCCAGATGCCGTACACCACGCTCGGCACCGCGGCCATGAGGTCGACCAGGTTGACGAGCAGCGGCTTGAGCCGGGCCGGCGCGTACTCCGAGATGTAGAGCGCCGAGCCGACCGCGAGCGGCACCGCGACGCAGATCGCCACCGTGCCGATGAGCAGCGTGCCGACCAGCACGCCGGCCACACCGAAGTTGCCGCCCTGCGGGTCCCACGCCTGAGTGGTGAGAAAGCCGAAGCCCGCCGCCCGCCAGGCCGGCAGCGCGTCGCGGGTCAGGAAGATGCCGACCAGCAGCATGATGGCGAGCACCACCGTGCCACCGGTCCGCGCGATGCCCCGGAAGAGCCGGTCGCTCGGGGGCCGCCGCAGGCGGATCCGGCGCGGCGCGTCCGCAGGACCGTCCGGAGTGGACGGTACGGTCGTCGCGGGCGGATCTGTTGCCGTGACCGTCATCAGCCCGCGTTCCGCAGCTCTCGGCTCGACCGGGACGGGCTTTCCGCCACACTCGCGTGGCGGCGGCCGCGGCGTACGCTCCGCGTGCCGGCGACCACCTCGGCCTTCGGCACCGCCTCCAGGAAGCGTTCCAGGTTGTACGAGCACTCCCGGGCCCGGAGGTAGGAGCGGCTCGACACGGCGACGGGCTCGCCGTCGAGATCTATCCGCCAGGTCCACTGTCCGGTGAGCTCGACCGTGGATTCGACGGGCTTGACGCGGTCGCAGTTGGCTTGGAGGTCAAGGACCGACTGGCGACAGGAGCTGTATGTCTCGTGGTACGTGGTGCCGCGTCCAAGTGGACGGTTGTTGGGCGAGACCAGCATCCAGAGGATGCCGTCGGCCCCGTCCCAGTCCTTCGACTCGGGCATCGGCGCGGCAAGAAACACGAATCGTGAGTGCTGCACCTTGGTCCCTTCCGACCTGCGCATCGCGATGCGCACATCCGACCGCGCACCCCAACTCGCCCGGTCGGTGGGATCAGCCTCGGTAGGGACGATGTCCGCGTGCGCGCCCGAAGACTCACGCCGGACATGCAAGAGGTGAACAGAGGGTAAGGGCGTATCCACCGTTCGGATAGAGCGAGCGGACGAATGCATGGCCGGGAACTGCTTCGTCATGGTTTCGACGGTTTCTTTCATCGACAACCAAGATTCTGTCGATCGGCTACGGCCGGGCCACTGTCGATGGCCCTCGGCCGGACCGGATCCGTCAGCGCGGGCGGCGCCGGGTCAGCAACGCGATCGCGCCGACGATCCCCACCACGATGACCACGCCACCGACCCACAGCACGCTCACCAGCGGCGAGGCGGCGCCGGATCGGTCGTTTCCGGCAAGCCGCGGATCGGCCGGCGAGGGTCCGGCTGTCGTGGGAGCCGCCGGCGCGCCACTGGTCGCGGGCGCGCCCGTCGCCGTCGGACCGGTGGTCGGCACGATGGCCCGCGGCGGCGGTGGCGATTCGAGCGAGGCGCCGCCGGCCGGCTGGCCCACCTTCCAGTCCCGGCCGGTCACGGTGAGCGGGGTGACGAACCGCTCCGGATGCTGCCCCTGCGTCAGGCTGAAACACTCCACCACGACCCACCATTCGCCGCTGGCCGGCGCACCACCGAGCGCGGCGGCGAACGAGCGGTTGGGCTTGGCCAAGACCGCCTTCGCGTCGTACCCGCCGTCGGTCAGCGGCCGGGCGACGTTGGCGTACGGCCCACCGGGCGGCCCGACCCGCACCAGCGCGTCGCTGCCGTACCCGCTGGGGCACGGCCGGGACGCCGAGGCCGTACCGAAGATCGGTGTCTGATCGACCGTCCCCTCGCTCTGCGAGAGCTGTACGGTGCCGAGCGGCGCCGCCGAGGCCGGCACCGGAAAGGCGACCACGGCGAGGGCGGTGAGCGCGGCGGCGGACAGGGCGGCGAGGCTGGTGCGGACTCGGATCACACGCAGGGTCTATTCAGCCCGCGCGACAGCCGTGTCAATGCCAGCCGCGCGCCGGACACACAGCAGGTGAACTCGGTCAGCGGGCCCGACGATCCATTCACCGTGAATTCACCGGCCGTCAACTGTCGGCGCCTCCCGCCGCGCCCACCATCGGCCCGGCCGGTTCACCTCGGTGGTGCTGCTGACGGACGGCGGACGGACGGTCGGGCGCACGCTCCCCGCGTTCCGTACGTACCACGGCGAGCTGCCCGGGAAAATCAAGGCGATCCCGGTCTTCACCCTCCTCTTCGGAGAGAGCACCGTGGAGGAGATGACCGCGGTGGCCACGCCCACCGGAGGCGCTCCTTCGACACCCGCGGCGGCTCGCTCGCCGGCGTGTTCAAGGAGATTCGCGGATACCAGTGACCGGTCGGCGCCCGGCGGGCGTTCCCGCGCTCTCCGTGGAGAATTCACGTGGCGTTTCGGCGGTTGTCGCACCTCCGCGCCCGGCGGCCGTTTGCATCGGCTCGTGATGACCTCATCGAAACGCGCCTGTGCCGCCGCGATGGCGGCGGTCGCGATCCTCCCGGCGCTCCCGGCGTCGACCGCCTCGGCCGGCCCGCCGGCGCAGAGGGGCGCGGCCTGCACACCGGACGCGTCGCTGCTCGGCTTCTCCGACGCCCTCGACAAGACCACCTTCGCCGGCACGGCCGTGTCCGGCCTCTCCGCCCTCGCGCTGACCCGCTCCTCCCGGGGTCTGGCACTGGTCGACAACATCGGCACCACGCCGGCCCGGGTCTACGACGTCGACCTGGACGCCGACCGGCGCGGCGTCTCCGCCAAGGTGCGCGGGATGACCGTGCTCACCAGGCCGGACGGCACGCCGTACAACGGTGGCGACTTCGACGGCGAGGGCCTTGTCGCCGAGCACGGCGGGCGCACGGTGCTGGCCAGCTCCGAGTCGGAGCCGTCGATCCGGCGCTTCCGCCTCTCCGACGGCCGCGAGATCGCCAGCCTCCCGGTGCCCGCGCGCTTCCAGGTCGCCCCGGCCGGAGAGGCCGCGGTCAACCAGACCTTCGAGTCGCTCACCGCCACCCCGGACCACCGCACGCTCTACGCCGGCATGGAGGGGCCGCTCTCCACGGACGGCCGCGACGCCGCGGGCCGTGGCCTCCAGCGCATCATCCGGTACGCGGGCCGCGAGGGCGCCGCCTACACACCGACCGCCCAGTTGGCGTACCGGACCGACCCCAACCTCGGCCTGGTCGAGCTCGTGGCGCTCGGCGGCGACCAACTGCTGGCCCTGGAGCGCGGCTACACCTCGGGCGTCGGCAACACCGTGCGCGTGTACCGCGTCTCCGCCACCGGCGCGCCCGACGTCACCGGCGTCGCGTCGCTCGCCACGCTCACCGACCCGCGCGCGTGGCTGGGCAAGGAGCTGCTGGTCGACATCGCCGACTGCCCGCCCTCCGGCGCTACCGCCAAGCAGCCGCAGCCCAACCCGCTGCTGGACAACATCGAGGCGATGGCGCTCGGCGAGGCGCTGCCCGGCGGGCGCCGGCTGCTGTGGCTGCTCTCCGACGACAACGCCGGCGCCACGCAGATCACCCGCGTGTACGCGCTGTCGGTGAAGCTCCGCCCCGAGCCCGAGCTGAAGTCGCGCGCGCTGCTCTCCGCGACCGCGTACCAGCCGGGCCCGGTCTCCGGCACGCAGCTCGCGCCGGACACCGTCAACGGGGTCACACCGCCCTTCCCCGGCCAGCCGATCCCCGGCTTCTCGGCGGTCATCTCGGCGAACCCGGGCGACACCTCGGGACGGCGCCTGCTCGCCATGCCGGACAACGGTTTCGGCGCGAAGAACAACTCCGCCGACTTCCTGCTCCGGGCGTACTATGTGGAGCCTCGCTACGACCGCAACCGGGTCGACGTCAAGGGTTTCATCAGCTTCCGCGACCCGGCGCGCAAGGTGCCGTTTCCGATCGTCAACGAGAACACGCGCGAGCGGCTGCTGACCGGTGCCGACTTCGACATCGAGTCGCTGGCCCGCGACTACCGCGGCGACCTGTGGATCGGTGAGGAGTTCGGCCCGTACCTGATCCGCACCGACCGCACCGGCAAGGTGCTCCAGGCGCCGATCCCCCTGCCCGACGGGGCCAAGTCGCCCCAGTCGCCCGACCTGGCGCCGGGCGAGACGCCGACCGTACCCTCCAGCCGCGGCTTCGAGGCGATGGCGGTGAGCCGCGACGGGCGGTGGCTGTACCCGATCCTGGAGGGCGCCAAGACCGACGACGCCGACCAGCGCCGCCGCATCGTGTACGAGTTCGACGTGCGCGCCAACCGCTACACCGACCGCACGTGGTCGTTCCGGGTCGCCGATCCGTCTCTTGTGGTCGGTGACGCGGCCGTACTCGACGGCCGGCGGATGGTGCTGATCGAGCGGGACAACGCGATGGGCCCGCAGTCGGTGGTCAAGCGCTTGGTGGTCACCGACCTGGACGAGGTGGGCGCCGACGGCTACCTGCGCCGGCACACCGCGGTCGACCTGATGCGCGTGGCCGACCCACGCGGCGTCTCCACTCCGGCCCGCCCCGGCGAGTACGGCGTGGGCAAGCTCTTCTCCTTCCCACTCCAGTCCGTCGAGTCGGTGCTGCCGCTGGCCGGCGACCGCGTGCTGGTGGCCAACGACAACAACTTCCCCGGCAACGACGGGCGCATCCCCGGCCGCGCCGATGACACCGAGCTGATCGTCATCGACGTACCCGGATTGCGCTGACCCTTCTCCTCCGGGGCGGATCCGCGTGGTCCGCCCCGGACCGGTCAAGCCTCTTCGGCCACGCTCTGGAGGGTCGCGGCCAGGGCCGGGAGGACGCCGGCCGCCGTACCCCGAAGGTTGACGTCGCAGACCCCGTCGAGCGGTGTGGGCTCCGGATTGACCTGGATGACGACGGCGCCGGCACGCGCCGCGACGCGCGGGATCTCGGCCGCCGGATACACCACGCCCGACGTACCGACGGTCAACAGCACATCGCAGGCGGTGGCGGCTTCGACCGCCGCGGCCAGGGCCGCTTCCGGCAGCGCCTCACCAAACCAGACCACGCCGGGACGCACGAGCGCACCACACCGCGTGCAGCATGGCGGCGCGATCCGGCGCCCCTCGTCTGGCTCGGCGCTCTTGTCCGTCGCCTTCTCTGGCTCGGCGCTTTGGTCCTGCCACTCGCCTGACTCGGCGCTTTGGCTCGTCGCCACGTCTGGGAAGGCAGCGGGGTGAGCCGCGTCGCCCACGCAGCGCGGCGCGAAGAGGCTGCCGTGCAGGTGGATCGGAGCCCGGGATCCGGCCCGCTCGTGCAGGTCATCGACATTTTGCGTGACGACGACGGTCTCCGGGACCAACTCCTCGATGGCGGCGACGGCCAGGTGACCGGGATTGGGCTGGGCCTGGCGGACTCGGGCGCGCCGCCACTCGTACCAGCCCCAGACCAGATCCGGGTCGGCCGCGAATGCCTCCGGGGTCGCGAGCCGCTCGGCGTCGAACTGTGCCCAGAGGCCGGTCAGATCGTCACGGAATGTCGGCACACCACTCTCGGCCGACATCCCGGCGCCGGTGAAGACGACGATCCGGCGCGCCTGGCCGAGAAGCTCCGCGGCACCGGCGGGCAGCACACTCTCCATCCGCCAGATCCTGCCACGGGCTACTTCTCGGGGGCGGCGAGCACTGTAACGGCGCGGAACGAGTAGCCGTCCTGCCAGCCACGCTCCCAGGTGAACCGGACCCGGTCGCCCTCGGACAGCGACCTGTAGCCGGGCATCTGGATGTGGCTGAAGTGGGCCCAGCAGCCGCCCGGCGTCTCCGGCGAGTCGATGATCCCCCAGCCCTCATCGGGGCGCCACTCACGGACCACACCATCGACCACGCGGCAAGTTTCGCAGATGCTCGCACCGGCGGCCCGGTTGTCGGCGCGGCGCAGGTCGGCGCAGGTCGCGGCTAGGTTTCATGGGGGTCGGTCGAGCCGAGGTGGCGCCCGGTGCCGCAGCCGGCTGTGCCCTTGTGAAACCAGGCCCTAACATCGAGGCCGGTCGTCACGGCAGGTCCACCACGTGAGGATGCGATGCGCAAACGTCCGGCCTCGTTCGAGAGGGAAGCCTCGCAGCGCTTCCAGTTCCTTGTCGACCAGCACGGCTTTGCCGGGCCCGGATACAGCGACCGGCTCCTGCCCCTCGTCACCTACCACCGTCGGGATCTGCGGATCTCGATCCATCTCCAGTCCGACCCGCATGACGGGGCCGGCAAACGGATCTCGGTATCGATCTCGCTCACCGGCGCCGGCGGCTGGCTCAAGGCAGACCTCGACGCCCTGGTCGAGGCGGCGCTCTACGCGCCCCGCCACCGGGTCGCCTGGAAGGCGCACACCGCCGACGCCATGCGCGGCACACTCGACGACAACGCCACCTGGATCCGCCGGCTCATGCCGCTCCTCCAGGGACCCGACGCTCTCGACACCGTCCGGCGCGCCAACCGGCACGAGACCGACAAAACCGGAAATCCGAAGCGCCGACCGCCCGGCATCGAATGGAAGTACGAACCCTGATCGGGAAAGCGGGCCGGGGCGATAAGCATGACCCAGATGTGCCTCGGTGCCGCAGGCTCGGAAGAGCAGGGATGCCCGCCTTCGCCGGGTCACATCGGGACGTCATGGCGAGCGTGCGCGACCGGCACGGCGCCGTCCGTGGCGGCTAATTGACCCTGGAGGGTGAATTGGTCGCCACGCTCAGAGAGCTTTCGGCGTCGAGGTCTGAGTGGCTACCGGGTGCTCGAAGGTCGGCGCCCGGCTTGGCCGGAAGATGCATTGTGGACGGACGCGTCAGTGGGAGCGCGGTGGTCAGCCGACCACGCGGAGGCGCTGGAGCCCCAGGTCGAGGACGTCGCCGGGGCGCAGCGGCGTCTGCACCTGGAGGCGCCAGCCGTTGATCCGCGTGCCGTTGGTGGAGCCGAGGTCGACCACCATCCACTGCCCGTCGACCGAGGTCAGCATGGCGTGCCGGCGCGACACCGAGTCGTCGGTCAGCCGCAGGTCACAGCCGTAGTCGCGGCCGATCACGTAGCGCCCCGGCGCGGGCGGGAGCCGCAGGTCGAGCGGGATGCCGCCGGGGCGCGCGAACGTGCGCTCCCACCAGGCTTGGAACGCCGCCTCGGCGCGCGCCCAGAGGCCCGCGGGCGGCAGGTCACTGACGGCGGACTGGAGGTCACGGCGGCGGCGGGCGTCGACCACCACGCGCAGCCGGCTCATGAACGTGAGGTCGGAGAGCCGCCCCTCGCGGGCGCTCTCACGCAGCGCCTTGACCGCCCGCAGCCGGTCGCGGTGGGACACGCGCGCCTGCTCCGGGTCGGCCGTCATCGCCCCATTATCGACGATGCCCACTCCCCCGCCCAGCCCCGAATTCGCCCATGCGAGAGCGCACACGCGGAGGCGCACGCGAGAGCGCACACGCGGAGGCGCACGCGAGAGCGCACACGCGGAGGCGCACGTGAGAGCACGCACACGCAAGCGCCCGCCCGACGAAGCCCGGCCCGCGGTCAGCCCGCCACCGCCGAACCCACCGCCCGCCACAAAGCAGCCCAGCCCGGCGCAGATCAGGCCAACCCAGCACAGGCCAGCCCGGCACAGAGCTGCACAGGCCACCTCAACGCAGAGCAGGCCAGCCCAGCCCGGCGCAGAAAAGGCCAGCACAGAGCAGGCCAGCTCAATGCAGAGCAGGCCAGCGCGGAGCGAGCCAGCCCGGCGCAGAGCGAGCCGCCGGCGCGGCAGGGACCGCCCGGCCCCGGGCCACGAGCGGCAAGGCCGCCGCCCGGGCGGGCGATCAGGCGGCGAGCACCGAGACGGCCGCCACCAGGTAGAGGGCGCCGCCCGCGCAGACGCCCGCGCCGGCCAGGGCCGGTACCCAGGAGGTGGACCACCTGCGGGTACGGCCGGAGAGCAGGGCCCACCCCCGCAGGCTGATCACGCCGACCGCGGTGAGTGTGACGGCCATGCCCACGCCGAACGCGATGACCAGCACGACCGCGCCCAGCGCCCGGCCCGTGAGCAGCCCGCTCACCAGCACGACGAACGCCGAGGGCGAGGGGAGCAGCCCGCCGGAGAGGCCCAGCGCCACCAGCCCGCGCCGCGACCACGGATCCTCGGGCACCTCGTGATGATGGTGGTGGCCTCCCCCACCGTGGCTGTCGCCCTCACCGTGCTGGTGACCGTCACCGTGCTGGTGACCCTCGCCGTGGTGATGGCCTCCATCGTGGTGATGGTCCCCACCTTGGTGATGGTGGTGGTGCCCCCGCCGGCGTACGTGCCGCCACAGCAGGTGCGCGCCGACCGCGATCACGACCAGGCCGGCGGCCACCTGCATCCAGGCGGTGAGCGTCTCGGTGCCGAGGCTGGCCACGCCGGAGAGTCCGACCCACAGGAGCGCGAGCACCAGCACCGAGAACGTGTGCATCAGCGCCACGATCAGGCCGAGCCGCAGCGCGTCCCGGTAGCGGCCACGCGTACCCACCAGGTAGGCGGCGGTCACGCTCTTGCCGTGCCCCGGCGCGACCGCGTGGGCGGCGCCGACCGCGAGCGCGGTGAGCAGCGCGAGCCAGAAGACGGCCTGCCCGTCGAAGAGCGTGACGAGCCGGTTTTCGAAGCCGGTCATGACCGCGCTCCAGCCCGTCGCCGGCGGGCGACCCAAAGACCCAGACCCACCAGGAGTACCGCCACCGTCCCGCCCGCGACAGCCTGCACGCTCTGCCGCACGCCGCCACCGGACCCGGTGAACGTGAGGTGCTGCGTGGGCGCGGTGGCGGTGAGCAGCGCCTGGTCCGGCGTGGCGGGCGTCTCCGCGCGCACGACGGTGCGGTACGCCTCGTTCATGTCGGTCAGCGCGGTCACCGTGATGTCGACCTCCACAACCCGGCCGGGGCAGTCGAAGGTGAGCCGGGCACCCTCGGTGACAACGTTCTCCAGCTCGGCCAGGTCGCCGGCGCACGGGCGCCCGCCCTGGCTGACCACGATCCGGCCGAGCAGGTAGTCGCGTACGCCGGTCGAGCGCCGCAGCAACTCCTCGCCGGTCACGTCCGGGCTCGCGCCGTCGAACGCGCCGACGTGCCGGCCGAGCGCGACCCAGTCGTCTTCGGCGGCGAGCCACGAGACCGCGACCCGCGAGCCGTCGGCGCTCACCCGCGCGGTCGAGGGCGGGCCGAAGGGGTGCGCCTCCGCGGGGGTACCCGGGAATAGGACCGCCACCGCGATCGCGGCGGCGGGAAAGGCGAAGCGGTGGCGCCTCACCGTACCTCCGTCCAAGATGGACACGGTGGGCCCGCCGCGGTGTGCGGCGGGCCCACTGCGCGTCACTTCGTCACGGTGATGACCGGGCTCGTGATCTTCTGGTTTGGACTGTCCAGGTAGACCACGTGCGTGCTGCCCTTCTTCGCGCTCGGGGGCAGCTCGAAGTTGTAGGTCAGCCGGCCCAGCTCGTCCGCCGTCTTGTAGCCGACGAACACGCCGTTCTTGCCTTCCTCCGCCTTCGTGTTGCGCAGGTAGACGGTCACCTTCTCGCCCGGGTCGTACCCGTACGCGGAGACCTTCAGCTTGCCCTTCATCTCCACGGCCGTGCGGTTGACGATCGCCTGCTCGCCGACGGTGTTCTCCGGCGTGCGGATCTCGTTGACCGTGCGCTCACCCGCGTCGTTCTTGCGGATGACCACGCCGTCGTGGTGCTGGCCGTTGGCGTAGCGGGCCTCGTACCGGATCGAGTCCTCGCTGACGTCGATGAGCTGGTAGAGCTGAGTGTCCTCGCTCGAGCTCATGATGTCGGCACCGTTGCTGGTCCAGTTGGTGCCGCTGACGTCGTACATCTTGCCGCCGGAGACGGAGACCGCGTACACGGTGCTGTCGTGCACGGTCGCCGACTTGCGGGAGGCCGTCGTGCTGCCCCGGCCGTACGTGTGGTCGTGCCCCTGGAGCACCAGGTCCACGCCGTGCTCCTCGAAGAGCGGACCCCACTGCGCCCGGACGATCGGGTTGTTGCGCCCCGAGGCAGTCGAGTACACCGGGTGGTGGAACGTGACGACCGTCCACTTGTGGGGGTTGGTCTCGAGCACGTTCTTCAGCCACGCGGTCTGCGCGTTCATCAGGTCCGTGCTGCCCTGCACGTTGGTGTTCAGACCGATGAAGCGCACGCCCTGGTAGTCGATGTAGTAGGCGGTGCGGTCGAGCGCCGGGCTGTCACCCCACGCCGGTCCGTTCCGGGGGTACGGGAACTGCGGCGACCAGAAGGACGAGACCGCGCCCCCGCTCCACTCGTGGTTGCCCGGGACCGAGATGTTGTTGATCTGGCCGTCGATGAAGCTGCCGGCCTTGAACCACTGACCCCACTGCTCTTCGCTGTTGGCGGTGTCGATGAGGTCACCGGCGTTGACGATCGCCTTGGCCTTCGGCCGGTCGGCGAACGCCTGGCGGAAGACGCGCGGCACCGCGGAGTCGATGTAGTTCTGCGCGTCGCCGTAGTAGATGAACGAGAACGGCTCGAAGTTGCTGGCCGCCGTGGTGAAGTCGATCCACTCGCTCCAGTTGGTACCGTCACCGACCCGGTACGAGTAGCGCGTGTTCGGCTTCAGGTTGGTGAACTCGGCGGTGTGGTACGTCGAGGCGTACCCGAGCGAGGTGTTGACCGGCGTCGTGGCGATCGCCTTGACGTTGGTCAGCGCCCCGGTCGGAGGTGCCACCTGGCCGAGCGCCTTGGGCGCCTCGAGGATCTCCGCCTGGGCCCACTCGGCGGTCGCCTCGGCACGCCAGGTGACCCGCTGGGAGGTCGCCGGCGTATCGGTCGGCGTGAGGATGATGCGGTCGGGCATCGGCGACGGCTTGTGGATCTCCGCGGCCGGATGCTTGCCCGGCGCGGCCTCACCGAACGCCGACGGGCCGATCGCGAAGCCGCCCGCGAGCAGGGCGGCGGCGCCGATACCCGCGATCAGTGCGCGGCGCGGCCCGGTCGACCACGGTCTTCTCTGGTCAGACAATGCTGATTCACCCCTCGGGGTTGAGGACGCAGCCACCGCCGGCAAGCGGTGGCCCGACGGGCATTCAGCCAGCGGTAGCCAACGTGCTCGCGACAGATGGCTGTCCTGGGGGTGAACTCATGATCAACTGGGGTCCGGCTTTTGTCCTGCTTAGTCCAGTTCTTGGCTACAGTTCATCCGGCGGCGATCAGTACGCCGCCGAGCGGTGGCGCCGAGTTCGAAAATCGATTTCTAAGATGCCGTTCGCGATGATCAATTCACTGGACGCCCGGCTGGTCGGCCGGGTCGCGGGCACGCTGCTCGCCGCGGCCCTGCTCGGCGGGCTGGTCACTGGCGCGTCCCGCCCCAGCCTCGTGCTCAAGGACGACCGGTTCATCGACGCCGAGACGCCCGGCGTCCTCACGATCGAGGCCGGCGAGTGCTTCGACGATCCGGCGTACGACGTCGCCTACGCCGATGTCGTCGTCTTCTACCGCCCGTGCGTGGAGGGCGCCGACAACCAGTCGTACGGGTTCCTCCAGGTGCCCGAGGGCGACTGGGACGAGGCGCGGGTACGCGAGTACGCGTGGGACGGCTGCCGTGGCGCGCAGGACCGCCGCTGGCCCAACGGCGACCCCGGCGTCGCCCTGTACCCGGTGCTCCCGACCGCGCAGACCTGGGCGGACGGCGACCGCACGGTGATGTGCGTCCGGTACCGCCCGACCGGCAAACTCTCCGCCACCGACACGCGCTGAGCGGGGACGCGCCCCCGGTGGTGCGCCCCCGCTCGGTCCCCCAGCTCAGGCTCTGGTCAGGACCGGCTTCTCGGTCGTGACCGGTTCCCGGACCGGGCGGCCGGGCCACCAGATCCTCCTGCCGGCGTCCACCGCGAACGCCGGGATCAGCAGGCTCCGCACCACGAACGTGTCCAGCAGCACGCCCGCCGCCACGATCACGCCGACCTGCACCGAGGGCACGAGCGGCAGGATGCCCAGCGCCGAGAACGTGGCCGCGAGCACCAGCCCGGCACTCGTGATCACGCCGCCGGTGACGGTCAGCGCGTGCAGTACGCCCCGCTTGTGGCCGAGCTGCCCGACCTCCTCGCGGGCCCGGGTCATCAGGAAGATCGTGTAGTCGACGCCGAGCGCGATCAGGAAGAGGAACGTCTGGAGCGGCGTGCCGAAGTAGAGCTTGGTGTACCCCATCGCGCCGAGCACGAAGCCGGCGGCGCCCATCGCGGCCGCGTACGACAGCAGCACACTGCCGATCAGCAGCAGCGGGGCCACCAGCGCCCGCAGCAGCACCACCAGGATCAGGAACACCACCGCGAGGATCAGCGGGATCACCACGCGCTCGTCGCGGGCGGCGGCGTGGTCCGTGTCGAGCTGGATGGCCGTCTCGCCGCCGACCAGCGCCTCCGCACCGGGTACGGCGTGCGCCGCGTCCCGCATGCGCTCCACCGTGTCCTTGGCCGCCGCACTGTCCGGCTCCGCGGCCAGCACCGCCCGCACCATGACCCACTGCCCGTCGGGCGAGCGCTGCGGCTCGGGTACCGACGCCACGCCCTCGACGCCCCGCAGCACCGCGACCACCTCGTCCGCGGCGCCGGCCCGCGCGGTGACCTCAACCGGCGCGGCTGATCCCTCCGCGAAGTGCTCCGCGATGAGCCGCTGTCCGGTGACCGAGCCGACCTCCTTGGTGAACGTCTCGGCGGCCGGCAGCCCCATGCTCAGGTTGCCGATGCCGAGGCTGAGCACGCCCAGCGCGGCCGCCGTACCGATCCAGACGCCCCTCGGCCGCCGCCCCACGAACCCCGCGACCCGGGCCCACAGGCCGCGGTCCTCGGCCACGTCGTGCCCGACCGCGGCCGGCGTGTAGCGGGGCACGAACGGCCAGAACAGCCACCGTCCACAGAGGACGAGGATGGCCGGCAGCAGGAGCGTCATCACCAGGAACGCGGCCGCGATGCCGATCGCGCCCACCGGCCCCAGGCTGCGCGTGGAGTTGAGTTCGGCGGCGAGCAGGCAGAGCAGGCTGATCGCCACCGTGGCCGCCGAGGCCAGGATCGCCGGGAACGAGCGGCGCAGCGCCACCCCCATCGCCTCGTGCCGGTCGCGGTGCCGGCGCAACTCCTCGCGGTACCGGGCGATCAGCAGCAGCGCGTAGTCCACGCCGACGCCGAAGACGAGTACCGTCAGCACGCTCTGCCCCTGGAAGTCGACGGTCAGCCCGCCGTGCTTGGCCAGCAGGTACACCGCCGCACTCGCCACCTGGCTGGCGATGCCGACGCAGATGAGCGGCACCAGCCACAGCACCGGGCTGCGGTACGTGAGGAGCAGCAGCAGCGAGACCACGCCGGCGGTGACCAGCACGAGCGTGATGTCCATCCCGCTGAACGCGTCGAAGGCGTCGTCCGTGGCGCCCGCCGACCCGGTCAGGCCGGTGCGCAGCCCGGCCGGGGGCGCGTTCGCCAACTGGTCCCGGACCGCCCCGGTCGACTCGGTCTGGCGATCCTCGTCCCCGGCGAGCGGGAAGGAGATCAGCAGCGCCTTGCCGTCCTCGCTCACGATCGCCGGCGGCACCGCGCCGCCCTCGGCGTACCGCGTGAACGCCGCCCGGTCCACCTCCGCTTTGGACCGGTCGGCGTCCGTGAGCCCGGTGTCCCGCGCGTAGACGGCGACCGCCACGAGCCGGTCTGAGCCGGGGAAGGCCGCCTCGGCCCGCTCGAACGCCTGGGTCGCCTCCGCCGTACGCGGCAGCCACGTCACCGCGTCGTCGCTGACCACGTCGGCGAGCTTGATGGCGACCGGCCCCACCGCGGACGCGACGACGAGCCAGAGCGCGAGCGCCAGAAACTTGGTACGCCTGCCGGACGGCAGTCTGGTGATCCAGTGCCACGACATCTCGGGTTTCCTCTCTCGGAGTGCGATACCTCGATCCTTCGACCGGCGCCGCCTCTGGACACTGGTCACAGCACCCCGAGGCCGGTGGGGCTAGCCCTACCGGCAATCGCCGGCGGGTCAGGCCAAGATGGGATACGTGAACGAGGAGCTGACCGCCGTCATCCGCCGGGGCCTGGCCGCGAGCGGCCGGAGCTTCGTGCTCGGCGCGCTCTTCTTCACCACCGGCGTGGCGCTGCTGGTCATCTCGATCATCTCGATCTCGTTCCTGGCCCTCTTCGGCGTCGGCATCCTCCTCGTGCCGCCGGTCACCGTCGCGGTCCGCGGCCTCGCCAACGAGCGGCGCCGCCTCGCCGCCCGGTGGTCGGGCGTGGAGATCCCGTCGCCGTACCGGCCACGCCCGCCGATGGAGCCGTTCGGGGTGATCGGCGCGTGGCAGCGGCTGCGGTGGATCCTCGGCGACCCGGCCACCTGGCGCGACCTGCTGTGGCTGCTCACCGCGCCGATCACGCTCGCGCTCGGCATCCTGCCGCTGTCCCTGGTCGTGCACGGCGTCGAGGGCATCCTGCTGATGCCGACCGTGCTCCAGTTCGTCGACGGCTACCACTACGGCCCCGGCTGGCTGATCGACATCCCGTTCGAGGGCATCGTGGCGATCCCGCAGGGCGTGCTGATCCTCGCGCTCGGGCTGGCCACCGCGCCGGCGATCCTGCGGCTGCACGACCGCTTCGCCAAGCTGCTGCTCGGGCCGACCCGACAGGCACTGCTCGACCAGCGCGTGCGCGTACTCACCCGGACCCGCGCGGAGACCGTCGACGCCCAGGCCGCCGAGCTGCGCCGGATCGAGCGCGACCTGCACGACGGCGCGCAGGCCCGGCTGGTGTCGCTGGGCATGAGCCTGGGGCTGGCCGAAGACCTGGTGACCCGCGACCCGGCCGCCGCCCAGAAGCTGCTCGCCGAGGCCCGCGACGCCAGCGACCAGGCCCTCTCCGAGCTGCGCGACCTGGTCCGCGGCATCCATCCGCCGGTGCTCGCCGAACGCGGGCTCGACGGGGCGGTGCGCGCGCTCGCCCTCACCCTGCCGATCCCGGTCGAGGTCGACATCGAGCTTGCCGGGCGCCCCCAGGCACCGGTCGAGTCGGCGGGCTACTTCGCCATCGCCGAGGCGCTCGCCAACGTGGTCAAACACAGCCGTGCTACCCACGCCTGGGTCCTCGTCCGCCACGACGGCGGCAGCCTGGGCATGACGGTCAGCGACGACGGGATCGGCGGTGCCGACCCCGCGCGAGGCACCGGCCTGCGCGGGATCGAGCGGCGCCTGGCAGCATTCGATGGAACGGTCGCCATGAGCAGCCCGCCCGGCGGCCCGACCGTCGTGACCATGGAGCTGCCGTGCGCGTTGTCATCGCGGAAGACCTCGCCCTCCTCCGGGACGGGCTGATCCGGCTGCTCAACGCCTACGACTTCGAGGTCGTCGAGGCGGTCGACAACGGCCCCTCACTGCTGCCCGCCCTGCTCAAGCACCGCCCGGACGTGGCCGTGGTCGACGTACGCCTGCCGCCCACCTTCACCGACGAAGGTCTCCAGGCCGCCATCGCCGCCCGCGCACAGGTGCCCGGCCTGCCGGTGCTGGTCCTCTCCCAGCACGTCGAGCAGCTGTACGCCCGCGAGCTGCTCTCCGACCGCACCGGTGGCGTCGGCTACCTGCTGAAGGACCGCGTCTCGCACGTGAGCCAGTTTGTCGACGCCGTGCGCCGCGTCGCCGAGGGCGGCACCGCCCTCGACCCCGACGTGGTCGGCCAGCTCCTCGCCCGCCGCTCGGCCGACGAGCCCCTGAAGGCCCTCACCCCCCGCGAACGAGAGGTGCTCGGCCTGATGGCCGAGGGCCGCTCCAACAACGCGATCGCCAGCCGCCTCTTCGTCACCGACAAAGCCGTGGGCAAGCACATCAACAACATCTTCACCAAGCTCGGCCTCCCCCCGTCCGACGACGACAACCGCCGTGTGCTGGCCGTGCTCGCCTACTTGAACGGCTGACCCGGACGCGTGCAGGGTCCCGCCCGCCCACCTCGGCAACGATGGGCGGGCGGGGGCCTCTCCCGCGCCGCCGCTACGGGTAGAGGCCGGCCAGGACGGTCGCGGTCTGGACCGGGTTGGTGACGACGAAGTAGTGGCCGCCGTCGACGGCGTGCGTGCTGGCGACCATCGACGGGCGGAGGCGGGCGGCGACCGCGGGCAGGGTGCAGAGCGGGTCGTCGGCGCCGACCAGTACGTGCACCGGGGTCTCGAGCGAAGGGGTCCACTCGTCCGGCACGAGCGCCAGGTCGCGCCGGAAGCGGGGCAGCAGCAGCCGCCCGACCTCGTCCGCGGTCAGGGTCGTGGGGGGCATCAGGCCGCTGCGGGTCAGGTCGGCGACCAGTTCGGCGTCGTCCTTGGCGCGGATGCCCCGGGCGGTCGCACCGGACAGGGGCGGGGCGGAGAGCACCACGTGCGTGGGCTCCAGACCGCCACCGGCACGGTTGGCGACCTCGGCGGCGACCAGCGCGCCCAGGCTGTGTCCAAACAGGACGGTGTTGGCGGAGAGGTACGGCGTGATCTCCTTCCACCACGCGTCGGCCACGTCCGCGACGGTGACCGGGCCACGCAGGGTCGCCTCGCCGGCCACCACGCGCCACGACTCGGGCAGGTGCTTGGCGAGCCGCGTGTACGAGCCGGCCGAGCCGCCCGCGTACGGCAGGCAGATCAGCGTGCGCCCGCTCCCCTCGCGCAGCACGCGCAGGTTGACGGTGACCTCGCCGGTACGCAGCTTGAAGCGGGCCAGCTTGCCGGTCGACGTGACCGGGAGCTGGTCGACCACCTCGATGACCGTGGGGCGCTTGAAGGCCGGCAGCTCGCGGAACGCCTGGCGGGCGGCCGTACGCAGCGCCGCGCGGTCCACGCCGTTCTCCGGTACCAGGTAGGCGACCGCCTGCTCCAGCCCGCTGCTGTCCCGCCCGCCCACGACGGCGACCTGGGAGAGCCCGTCGACCTCGCGGGCGGCGGCCTCGACCTCGAACGGTGACACCTTGAAGCCGCCCACGTTGATGAGGTCGTCGCGGCGGCAGACGTACTCGATGTCGCCGTCCTCGGCACGGCGGACGATGTCGCCGGTGTACGCGCCGCCGTCGGCGAACGTGCGGGCGGTGGCGTCCGGGCGTTCGAGGTAGCCGGCGGCGACCGACCCGCCGGCGACGTGCAGCCGCCCCTCGACGCCGTCGGCCACCAGCTCGCCCCGGTCGTCGCGGACGGTGATGCGTACGCCCGGCACCGGGATGCCCGTCGAGCCGGGACGGCTGCCGTTGGTGGCGACGACGACGTGCAGCACCTCGGTCGCGCCGAGCCCGTTGACCAGCGGCGCGCCGCACACCTTGGCGAACTCGCCGCACATCGGCGCGGGCAGGTGCTCGCCCGCCGACACGGCCAGCCGCAACGAGCCGAGCGCCAGCGCCTCGCCGTGGCGGATCCGCTCCAGCAGCGCCGCGTACACGCGCGGCACCGAGCAGAGCACGGTCGGGCGGTGCGCGGCGAGCGTGGCGGCGACCCGGAAGACGTCCGGCGGGCCGGCGCTCAGCACCGTACGGGCGCCGGCGGCGAGCGGGAAGAGCAGCGAGTTGCCGAAGCCGTACCCGAAGGAGAGCTTGGCGGTCGAGAGCACGGTGTCGGCCGGCGAGAGCGCGAGGATCCGGCCGAATCCACTGAGGACACTGTCGATGCCGGCGCGCGTGTGCAGCACTCCCTTGGGCTGCCCGGTGCTGCCGGACGTGTACTGGATCAGCACCACGTCGCCGCTCCCCTGGTGGGCCGGGGGCGGGATCTCGCCCTCGTACGGCGCCATCCGGTCGGCGCGGCCGCGCGGCAGGTCGAGAGCGCCCCGCCGCGGCAGGTGCGCGTCGGCCCGCTCGTCGACGTGGAGGTACGTGGCGGAGCAGTCGCCCGCGATGAACTCGATCTCGGCCGGCGTGAGCATCGGGCTGACCGGCACCGGCACGCCGCCGGCCCACCACACGCCCAGGATCGCCACCACCGTCGCGATCGAGTCGTCGGCGACGACGAGCGCGTTGGTGCCGGGGCGGAAGGCGGAGCCGTCCAGCCGCGCCGCGTAGGCGTGCACGGCGCGGGCCAGTTCGGCATAGGTGATCTGGCCGCCGGCGTCCACGTACGCGGTGGCGTCGGGCTTACCGGCGGAGAGCAGGTGCTCGACGATGTTGTTGTTCACGATGTCGAAACCTCCAAGCTGGCCGTGCTCCCGCACGGCTCGACCGCTAGGGCGAGGATGGTCGTGGGGCTCTTCCGGTCGTGCTCGCTTCGCTCGCTGTGCGCCCCGAGCGGCCGGCGCCGTCCGCCCTCGTCGCTCCGCTCCTCGACGTTGCCAGCGTGGCTGGTGACCGCGGCGCAGAGCGCGGCGGCGCCCACCACCGCGAGAAACCCGCCCGCCGCGCCGAGGTCGCCGAGCGCCCGCTCGACGTGCCAGACGGGAAAGGGTTGGCCGGACGCGAGCGCGTCCACGAGGCCGGTGTCGGGCGTGGAGATCACGAGGCCGTCCGGGCGGGTCTCCGGCCGGGCGGCGGCCTGGATCACGCGGGCGGTCGCGCGTACGAGGTCTGTGCGGTGGCACTCGCGCAGCCGGATGCCGGGCCCGCCGGCGGGGTCGAGCGCGAGGCAGGCGGCGCCCTCGGCCGGCACCAGGTGCTCGGGCGCGGCGGTCAGGCTCCACCGGCTGACGGTGGCGGAGGCGCCCACGAGCGCGGCGGCGGCGTCACCGGTGGCGATGAGCCGCATCGCCTCCGCGATCGCCGAGATGCCAGCGGTGGCGCCGCCGGTGAGGGTCAGGTTGGGCCCGGCGAGGCCGAGGCGGATGGAGACGGTGGCGGCCGGCCCGTTGTACGCGGAGGCGGGACCGAGCGCCGGCGCGACGAAGCCGGGCTCCAATGTGGACGCCTCGGCGCATACGGTGGCGTACTCCGGCAGCCCGGCCGTGGAGCTGGCCCACACCACCGCGGTCGTGTCGTCGGGCTTGCGGGCTTCGGGACGGGCCGGCGTATCGGCCGCCGAGGCGAGGGCGAGCAGCGACTCGTGCGGCACGGTACGCAGTCCGCGGGCGCCGGCACGGGCCGGCACGCGGGGCTCGACCGGACCGTACACCGGCCGCTCCAGCGGGGCCAGCACGGTGTCCGGCGCGGCGAACCGCCGGGCGGTGGCCGGTGGCGGCGCGGCGGTGAGGCGACGGGCGAGCGCGGGCATGTCGTCCACTTCGGACAGACGCAGCCCCACGCCGCGTACGGTGACACTAGCGGGCATCGGGCGTCCCCTTCCCCAGCAGCACTGTGCAGACCGCGCCGCCGAAGCCGTACGCCTGGCTGAGCACGTGGCGCACCGGCCCGCGCCGCCCCGACGGCTCCACCAGGTCGACGCCGGCACACTCCGGGTCCGGTTCGAGCAGGGTCACGTTGCCGGGTACGAAGTCGCGGGCGAGCGCCCGTACCCCGATGACCGCCTCCAGCGCGGCGGCCGCGCCCTCGGCGTGGCCGAGCTGTCCCTTGACGGAGGAGAGCACCGGGCGTCGCCCGCCCAGCGCCTTGGCGACCGCGCGGGCCTCGACCGCGTCGTTCGCCGGCGTACCGGTGCCGTGCGCGCAGACCCAGTCGATGTCGTCCGCCTCGACCCGCGCACGGTCGAGGCAGGTCTGGATGGTGGCGATGAGGCCGGCACCGTCGGGGTGCGGCTGCGTGAGGTTGTGCGCGTCGGCGGCGGAGGCGGTGGCGAGTACGCGGGCGAGCGGCGCGCGTCCCCGCCCGGCGACCCGTGCGGCCCGCTCCAGTACGAGCACCGCGCCGCCCTCGCCCGGCATCGTGCCCCGGCGCCCCGCGTCGAACGGCCGGATCGCGTCGCCGGCCAGCGCCCGCATCGAGGTGAAGAACGCGAACACCTCCAGCGACAGCTCGTCCGCGCCACCGCAGACCGCCACGTCCACCTCGCCGGAGGCCACCGCGGCGGCGCCCGCGGCGATCGCCTCGTTGCCGGCCGAGCAGCCCGGCGCGAGCAGCACGGCCGGTCCGTCCACTGTGACCACTTGGCGTACGGCGGCGAGCAGCTCGTCGGGGCGGGCCCAGGCCCGGTCGGGCACGCCGAGCGGGCCGCGCCCGATGGCCCGGTCCAGCAAGGGCCGCGTGCCCATGACGGTGCCGACGAACAGCCCCAGCCGCCCCCGCCGCCGGTGCGCCGGCAGGCCCGCGTCGCCGAGCGCCTCCAGCGTCGCGGCGGCCAGGTAGCGGGCGGCGAGCGACTCGTGCGGGGGTACCAGCGAGTCGAGCGCCGCCACCGCGCCGGCCGGCACCTCGGCCGCCCGCCGCGTCGGGTACTCGGACAGGTCGTACCGCGTCACCGGTCCGGTGAGCACCCGGCGGTCTTCGATGGCGCGCCACAGCGCGTCCGCGCCCAGTCCGGCGGGCGAGACCGCGCCCACGCCGGACACCACGACGCTGTCACGGTCCAACGCTCAGTCCCCGGCTGCGCAGTACCGCGATCGTCCCGCCGATGTCCCGCATGCCCGCCGCCTCGTCGTCGGTGAGCTTCAGCCCGAGCTGCCGCTCCATCCGTACGACGAAGTCGACCTTCTGCAACGAGTCGACGCCGAGGTCCTCGTAGAAGGCCGCGCCGTCGGTGATCTCGTCTGCCGGTACGTCGAACACCTCAGCCGCCAGCGCGCGCAGCCGCGCGGCGGACGTCTCCTGTGGCATGGTCTCTCTCCCCTAACCCGTCCCTCTGGGCTCGGCTGCGCGCTCGTTCCGCTCCTCGGTCGGTAGCGCTCCCTGCGATGTCGCTCGCTGTCGCCGAGCGTGTACTGCCTCCCCAGGCCCGGTTTCGCGGTCGATCGCCACGATGGGAGCGGCGAGTACGCCGGGACGATCAACCTGGGGGATCAGACAACGGGGCGGCGGCGCGCGGTCGCACACAGCGTGCGTCGTTTTCCGGGGGCGAAGACGCGATCAGGGCGCCCCCGTTTCCGGGGACGCCCTGTGGGAAGGCCGTCGCTCAGGCCTCGGCGACGCCGAGGATCTCGCGAAGCTCGACGCCCCAGTAGCGCGCGTCCGGCCAGCGCTGGGCGATCTCGACGGCCCGCTCCAGCGACTCGGTCTCGAAGATGCAGATGCCGGCGAGCTGCTCCTTCGCCTCGCTGAACGGCCCGTCGGTCACCGCCGCCACGCCGTCGCGCACGCGGATGGCCTTGGCCTGCGCCGGCGGGGCCAGCCCGGCGCCGCTGACCCACTCGCCGCTCTTGGTCAGCTCCTGCCAGATCTCGCCGGCCTCGTTTTGCAGGACGCCCATCTCCTCCTCGGACATGGCGGCCGCCGCGGCGGTGTTCTGGTAGATCAACAACATGTACTTCACGGCGTTACCCTTCATGGTCTCGATGCCCGCTGCGGGCACCTCGCACAGGTAGGTCGGAGCGGCCCCGCGCTCCTCGACGTCGCCGAGTGAGACCCAGGTCACGCATCCCGCACGCCTCCGCGGCTGCGAGTTTAGCGACGAGGGAGCCTCCAGTAATGGCCGTGACTGAACCGGCCCGCTGGGGGAAACTGAGGGGAGTCAGGTCCGCACCTGTTCCCTAGGGAGGTGCCCGATGACGACCGAGGCCCGCCTGCCCGACTCGATGCCGGTGCTGTCCCGTGGCCGCCATCGCAACCCGCGTAAGGGCGCCTGCTTCATGGAGATGGCGTCCTACCTCGCCGGCGAGCGCTGGAGCGACCATCCGGCTTGCACCCATCCACTGCTCGCCTCGCTCGCCCGTCTGGTCAACGACCACACCACCGACACCGGCCGTCAGCGCCTCGCCGGGCTTATCCCCTCGGTCATCGGCCTGACCAGCGATGACGTGCGGTGGGACGCCCTGATCGCGCTGCGTGCCGCGGAGACCGCCCTGCCGGTCGTCTCGGCCGAGCTGCAAAACGCGATGGCCGTCTCCGTGCTCAGCGGCAACCGCCTGCTCGCCGGCCTCGACGGGCGCCCGCCCGACACGCTCCGCGCCAGCAGCCGCGACGCCCTGTCGCGGGCGCCGCTCGCGGCCCGCTGGGCACACCGGTTCACCTACGACGTGTCGGTCTCCCGGAAGATGTACCAGCGGCACGGCGCGCCGCGCACGGTCGAGTTCGCCGTGCAGGGCATCGCCAGGGCGTGCGTCCCCGACCCCGACGAGATGATGCGCGGCCTGCTGGCCGGCGCGATCACCGACGTCACCGCGCTGCGCCCGGCCGTGCCGGTCCGCCTTCCGGTCGTCCGGGCGAGCTGACGGGCCACTCCGGCGGGCGGCGCCCGGCCGGTAGGCGACAGATTCGGGCTACCGCGATGTCCGCCGTGGCCCGGACCGCCGCTCCCGCGGCCTCACCCTCCGCGTCCGCACGACCCTCACCGCGGGGCCGACGCCGTGGTCGGGGCGAGGCCCCGGCCGCGCTCAGGACTCGTCGTCCCCGTCGGCCTGCGGGGTTTCACCCTTGCGGAGCAGGGCCTCGGGGCGGGCGAGCACGGTGATGCGATACGACAGGCCCACGTTCGACCAGATCTCGCCGTGCAGGCTGAGGCAGAGGCCGACGCCGTCGAGCCCTTCGGGGTGCTCGAAGAAGTCGACCTCGGGCTCGGCGATCGCGCCGACCAGGCCCTGCGTGCCCCGGTCGGTGGCCGGCACCTGCAACAGCCCGACCGCGAACTGGACCTCGACGTCATCGAGGGCGTCCACGTCGTACCAGTGCGTGTCGGGCAGGAACAGCTGCGAGTCGACCGGGCGGCGGCGGTAGTCCGGCCCCATCATCCCGGTCTCCTCGGGCGGGGCGTCGCCGATCCAAACCATCCCGGCGAAGTCGCTGCGCAGCCGCCGGCTCTCGGTGTGGAACTCCGTCACGACGGTGTCGAGGCGCGGCTGGGCGACGAGGTGCACGTCAGCGTCGGTCACCTGCGGCACACTAGCACCGCCGGCCCCACGTGATCCGAGCGTCCCTCGCGGCACACCAGCGGGACGCGGGGACACCGCGCCCAGCCCGGGGCGCCGGGGCGTGCGCCGGGGTCGTCACGCCGATGAATGCATCCACTCCCCGCGGTGACCGGGGCGTCCCGTAAACCCCCGTTGTGGTACCTCAAGGGACGCCCCGGTCACGGCGGTGGGGTCACTCCCAGCGGACCAGCGTGGCGGCGGGCGTGCCGGCCAGGCGCCGGGTCACGACCGCACCGGCCAGCGCGCCGACCACCGCCGCGGCGGGCACGGTGAGCGCGAGCAGGAGCCACGAGGGGTACTGGGTGAGACCCGGCCCGGCGCCGATCCCGGTTGTCACCTGGTCGGCGAGCACCTGGAAGGCGACCAGCCCGGCGGGCAGGCCCACGACGCCGGCGGCGAGCCCGAGCGCGGCACCGCCGGTCGCCGACTGGGCGAGCGTCTGGCGCACCGTGAAGCCGACTGTGCGCAGCACGCCGAGCACGCGAGCCCGCTCCCGGGCGCCGCTGAGCAGGGCGGCGGCCAGGTTGGCGAGGCTCACCGCAAGTACCAGCGCGGCCATGACCTGCAACGAGACCGTGAAGATGCCGAGTTCGTCGGGGTCGGACTCGCGGGCGCGTACGGTCGCGGTGGGGCCGAGCCGCTCGCGCAGCGCGGTGGCCAGCGCCTCGGGCGTGGCGGCCGCACCGGTGACCAGAAACGCGTCGGGCACCGCGCCGGGCAGCATCTCCGCCCGGTACATCAGCACCTCGCCGGTGTCCTCGGTCTCGCTGTACCAGCCGACGATCCGCAACGAGAGCGGGGTCTCGCCGGCCTGGATGTCCACCGTGTCGCCGACCTCGACGCCGAAGCGCTTGAGGAAGCCGTAGCCGACCAGTGCCTCCCCCGCCGCCCGCAGGGGCTCGCCCGCGCGGAGCATGAACCCCGCCTGGGCCGGGTCGCCCCCGATCGCCCGGGCCAGGAAGGTCTCCTCGCCCAGCGTGGCGCGGCGGTCGGTCTGCGTGTACCAGCCGGCGACCTCGGGCATCGCCGAGAGCGCCGCCGCCGTGCGCGCGCCGTCGGTGCCGTCTCCGGCCACCACCGCGTCGTACGGGTCGCCGGAGCGCGCCGGATCGGTGACAATTTTGTCCATTGTGGACACGAAGCCGGCGGCCACCACCACCGCGGCGACGGCGATCGCGAGCGCGGCGGCGGTCAGCGCCGACCGGCCCGGCCGGGCCAGCACGCTGCCCAGCCCGAAGCGGGTCGACGGGGCGAGCCCCAGCCGCTCCAGCAGCCGGGCCACCTTCGACGGGGCGGCCGAGCGCGGCGGCGCGTCGCGGAGCACATCGGTGACCGGCTGGCGGGCGGCGCGCCGCGCGGGCAGCACCGTGGCCACGGTCAGGATCACGCCGACGAACGCCACCGCCACCAGCAACGCCACGGCGCTGACCCGGATCCCGCCGCGCCCCATCGCCGAGGAGAGCCCCACCTGAAGGAACGGCGCGATCAGCGTGCCGGCCAGCCAGCCGACCACCGCGCCGCCGATGCCGAGGATCAGCGTCTCGCCGAGCAGGCCACCGATGACCTGCCGGTTCGTGTAGCCGACCGCCTGGAGCATCGCGATCTCCCGGCGCCGGGCCAGCAGCCGGGCCGCCGCCGTGCCGGCAACCACGAAGGCGGCCGCCAGCAGTACGAACACGCCGAACCCGGCGAGCGATGCGCCGAAGATCAGCTCCCGGACGAGGATGTCGTCGCGCGTGTCCGGCCAGGGCTGTACGCCGGTCACACCGGGGCTGGTGCCCAGCCGGGCGGCGGCCGTGTCGGCGGCGGCGGGATCGGTGAGCTGGGCGATCAGCAGCGCGCCCCGCTCCTCCGCGACCGGCGCGAGGGCCTGGAGCCCGGCCGGGTCGACGAAGAGCCGGATCGGGTCACAGTCGGGATAGAAGCAGTCGGTCAGGTCGATGGCGGTGCCGACCATGGTGAGGGTCACGGGGCGGCCGGCCACGTTGATCCGTACCTGATCACCGTCGCGAAGCCCGGCCTCGACGGCGGCGGCCCGGTCGAACACGACCTCGTCCGCTGCCGCCGGCCAGCGTCCGGTGCGCAACTGGGGCGCGCCCACGGCGGAGGCCGGCGGGAGCGTCGCGATCCGCGCCTCCACCGAACCGTCGCCAAGCTCGACGTCGCCCGAGGTGAACGGGGTGATCGGGCCGGTTGCGGCGAACGCGGCATCGTCGCGGAGCCCGTCCAGCGCGGCCGGCTCACCGTAGACCACCAGGTCGGGGCGGCCGGAGTCGCGGTAGATCTCGTCGACCTGCGGCCCGCCCTGGCTCTGCACCGAGAGCCCGGCGACCACGGCGGCCGCGGCGAGGGCGGCGACCAGAGTGGTGGCGGCGGCCCCGACCCGGCTGCGCCCGCGCAGGCCGGAGAGGGCCAGTCGGAGGGTGGCGGACACGGCTCAGCCGTCCAGGTTGATCAGGTTGGCGTACGTGGGGCGGGCCGCCGTGCTGGCGAGGTCACGCTCGTCGACGATCTGGCCGTCGAGCATGGTCACGACCCGGTCGGCCGCGGCCGCGATCCGGTGGTCGTGGGTCACCAGCACGATGCTCTGGCCGCTGCCGTGCCGGCGGCGCAGCAGATCGAGCACCACCTCGGCGGAGGCGGAGTCGAGCGCGCCGGTGGGCTCATCGGCGAGCAGCACGTCCGGGCGGTGCACGACCGCGCGGGCCAGCGCGACCCGCTGCTGCTGCCCGCCGGACAGCTCGGCGGGCGCGGCGTCGGCGGCGTCGGCCACGCCCAGCTCGTCCAGGATCTCCAGCGAGCGGCCGCGCGCCTCGCGGCGACCCACTCCCTGGAGCACCAGAGGAAGCTCGACGTTGCCGATCACGGTCATCGTCGGCACGAGGTTGAGGAACTGGAACACGAACCCCACGTGCCGGCGGCGCAGCAGCGCCCGGCCGCTCTCGTCGCGGTTGTCGATGCGGTGGCCGGCCAGCCACACCTCGCCTCGATCTGGTCTGTCCAGGCCGCCGAGCAGGTGCAGCAGCGTGGACTTGCCGCAGCCGCTCGGCCCGGTGATGGCGACCCAGTCACCCGGGGCCACGGTCAGGGACACGTCTCGGAGGGCGGCGAACTCCCGGGCTCCGCCACCGTAGGTCCGCTCAAGGGAGGTGGCGCGCAGCAACGCTTCGGTCATGGCTGGGTCTCCGTTTCGGGCTTGCGGGGACCGCCCGCGGCGCGCACCTGGTCGCCGCCGGCGCGAGGGCTCCGCTCTCCGCTGCCGCCGGCCTGGACGTGGCCATCGGGAACGGTCTGGTCTCCGCCGTGCGCATCGCCGGCGGGAACGGTCTGCTCTTCGCTGGCGGCGCGCACGTTGCCGGCGCCAGCGGGAAGGATCTGGGTGAGCTGCTGCTCGCACGCCTCCAGCCAGCGCAGCTCCGCCTGAAGGTGCAGCGCGGTGGACTGGAGCAGCAGGCGGCTCACGCTGCCCGCCGCGGTCTGCCCGGCCTGGCGGTCGAGGTCGCGCAGCGCCTCGAGGCAGCGCTGGCGGTGGTCGGTGATGATCGCGCGGGCGTCGATGTCCGGGATCACGCCGGCGGCCAGCCGGGCCGTGACCAGTCTGAGCAGCACATCGGGCTTGACGATCGGGGTGTCCGGACGCTCCGCGAACCACTCACGCAGCGCCTTGGTGCCGGTGTCGGTGAGCCGGTAGACCTTCCGGTCGCGCCGGTCACCGCCGGACGCGGGCGTATGGGTGACGAGGCCGTCCTTCTCCAGGCGGCCGAGAGTGACGTAGATCTGGCCGACGTTGACCTCCACGCCGGCGCCGGCGAACAGCTCGTCGTAGCGCCGCCGCACCTCGTAGCCATGGGCGGGGCCGGCTGCCAGCAGCCCGAGTACGACGTGTTTCATGCCCGCGCCTCCAATACCTAACAGCTAGAGTTTAACCGTTAGGTATTGCGTGTCAACCTGCCCTTGACCAGGCACGCTGTCTCTACCGGAGGGCCGTACGGCTCCGCGACGGCCGCTCGCCGTCACCGACGGGGCTATGCCGGGGACCCAGCCCCCCGCGGGCCGGCGTGAACGGGCCAGGTCCCCGACATAGCCCGCTCACTGGGTCAGGTGGAGGCGAGGTCGCGGCGGACGAACTCGGCCGTGTACGAGGTCGGATGCTCCAGCAGCCGGCCCGGCGTCCCCTCGAAGAGGATCGTCCCGCCCCGCGTACCGCCCTCCGGGCCGAGGTCGACGATCCAGTCGGCGTTCTTGATCACGTCGAGGTTGTGCTCGATGACGATCACCGAGTTGCCCCGCTCGGCCAGCCCTTCGACGATGTCCAGGAGCTGCCGGATGTCCGACATGTGCAGGCCGGTGGTCGGCTCGTCCATCACGTACACAGCGCCGCTCTTGTGCAGCTCGGTCGCGAGCTTGATGCGCTGGCACTCGCCACCGGAGAGCGTGCTCAGCGGCTGGCCCAGGCGCAGGTAGTCGAGGCCCACGTCGTTCATCGCGCGGAGCACCTTGGCCAGCTTCTTCTCGGCGCCGCCGGCGGTGAAGAACTCCAGCGCCTCGGCCGTGGTCATCTCCAGTACGTCGCTGATCGAGCGCCCGCGCAGCTTGTGCCCCAGCACGTCGTCGTGGAAGCGCCGCCCCTCGCACACCTCGCACACCGACTTGATCGCGTCGAGGAAGGCCAGGTCGGTGTAGATGATGCCGAGCCCCTGGCAGTTCTGGCAGGCGCCCTTGGAGTTGAAGCTGAACAGCGAGGGGGTGACCCCGTTGGCCTTGGCGAAGAGCTGGCGGATGGTGTCGAGCATGCCGGTGTACGTGGCCGGATTGGAGCGGATCGAGCCGCCCACCGCGCTCTGGTCGATCACGATCGCGTCCGGATGCTGCCCCACGAACACCTCGTTGACCAGCGTGCTCTTGCCCGAGCCGGCGACCCCGGTGACCACCGTCAGCACGCCGGTGGGGAAGTCGACGGTGAGGTTGCGCAGGTTGTGCGCGGTGGCTCCGGTGACCCGCAGCCATCCGGTCGGCTGGCGGTAGCCGGTCTTGAGCGGCAGCCGGTGCCGCATGAACCGGCCGGTGAGCGTGTCCGCCTCGCACAGCTCGGCCACGCTGCCGGCGAAGACGATCTCACCGCCGTGCGTACCGGCCTTGGGGCCCACGTCGATCGCGTGGTCGGCGATCTCGATGACGTCGCGGTCGTGCTCCACCACCAGCACGGTGTTGCCCTTGTCGCGGAGCTTCACCAGCAACTGGTTGAGGCGCTCGACGTCGCGGGCGTGGAGGCCGACGCTCGGCTCGTCGAAGATGTACATCATGTCGGCGAGGCTGCTGCTCAGGTGCCGCACCATCTTGATCCGCTGGGACTCGCCGCCGGAGAGCGTGTCGGTGGCCCGGTCCAGGCTCAGGTAGCCGAGGCCGATGGTGACCAGGTTGCCGACCCGCTCCAGCAGGCTCTTCACGACCGGCACGGCCAGCGGGTCGGTGAACGTCTCCAGCGTGCGCACCAGCTCGCTCGCCTCCATCGCGTTGAGCTGAGCGATGTTGTACCCCTCGATCTCACTGCCGAGCGCGGCGGGGTTGAAGCGGGTCCCCTTGCAGGCCGGGCAGGTCGCCGAGGTCACGTACCGCTCGATCGCCGCCTTGGTGCGATCGGACAGCTCGGCGCTGTCCCGCTTGATGTACAGGCGGTTGAAGCGGGTCACGGCCCCCTCGAAAGTCGAGTTGATCGTGGTGCCCTGCCACTCCACCGGGATCTTGCTCTCGCCGTGGAGCAGCAGCTCCCACTCCTCCGGCGAGTAGTCGGCCAGCGGCTTGTCCAGGTCGAAGAAGCCGGAGGCGGCGTACATCTTCCAGACCCAGCCGGTGACCCCGAAGTCGGGATGCAGCAGCGCGCCCTCCCGCAGCGACCTGCTCCGGTCGATGTAGACGTCGAGGTCGATCTGGACTGACTTGCCGATGCCCTCGCACTCGGGGCACATGCCCTGCGGGTCGTTGAAGGAGAAGACGTTGGAGAAGCCGAGGTGCGGCTTGCCGACCCGGGAGAAGAGCAGCCGCAGCAGCGGCGCGATGTCGGTGATGGTGCCGACGGTCGAGCGGGAGCCGCCACCGAGCCGCTTCTGGTCCACGATGATCGCGGCGGACAGGTTGTCGATGGTGTCCACGTCCGGCTGGCCGTACTTGGGGAGCCGGTTGCGGGCGAAGGCACTGAAGGTCTCGTTGAGCTGCCGCTGCGCCTCGGCGGCGATGGTGTCGAAGACGATCGAGGACTTTCCGGAGCCGGAGACCCCGGTGAAGACGGTCAGCTTCCGCTTGGGGACCTGGAGCGAGATGTTCTTGAGGTTGTTTTCCCGGGCTCCGGTGATCGTGATCTCGTCGCGCACCGAAATAGCGTACACCGTAGAGGGAGTCCAGTTCTTGCGGATCTGGATCGACTTCTTGCGTTGACCGATCTGTATTTGTATCGTCATCGCCACGAAACATCGCACGGCGGTACGCCCCCACGCGCCCGGGCGTGGCGACGTCACCGGTCTGGCCTCCTCTGTCGCCCACGGAAGTAGGTGCCGCACCGCCATGTCCCCCACCTCCAGACGCCGAGGTCGGCTCACGCTGGCCCTCCTCACCGTCGCCGGCCTGCTGGTGCCCGTCGCGATCGCGACGCCAGCCGCGGCCGCCGGCGGTCCCAACCTCGCCTCCGGCCGCACCGCGTCGGCCAACGCCACCAGCGGCGCGTACCCGATCGCCAACCTGACCGACGGAAACCAGGCCACGTACTGGCAGGGTTCCGGCGCCTTCCCGCAGTGGGCGCAGGTCGACCTCGGCGGCAGCCGGCGGATCGACAAGGTCCAGCTCAAGCTCCCGGCCGGTTGGAGCGAGCGCACGCAGACGCTCTCCGTGCAGGGCAGCCCGAACGGGAGCACGTTCGCCACGATCGTCTCGCCGGCGGCGTACACGTTCGGCCCGGCCAACAACAACACCGTGACGATCAACTTCGGCGCCACCGACGCCCGGTACGTGCGGGTCAACATCACCGCGAACTCGGCCGCCTCGGCGGGTCAGCTCTCCGCGCTGGACGTCTTCGCGGTCGCCGCCGCCGGCCCCAACCTGGCTGCCGGCAAGACGATCCAGGTCAGCAGCACGCAGGGCGGCTACCCGGGCGGCAACGTCAACGACGCCAACCAGGGCTCGTACTGGGAGAGCGCCAACCACGCGTTCCCGCAGTGGATACAGGTCGACCTCGGCTCGTCGGTGAGCGTCAACCAGTTGGTGCTCAAGCTGCCGGCCGGCTGGGAGACCCGCACGCAGACGCTGACCGTGCAGTCGAGTGGCAACGGCTCCTCGTTCGGCACGCTGGTCGCCTCCGCGGGTTACGTCTTCAACCCCGCCACCGGCAACACCGTGACGATCAACTTCACCGCGACCACGACCCGGTACGTGCGGCTGAACATCACCGCCAACACCGGCTGGCCGGCCGGGCAGCTCTCCGAGTTCGAGGTGTACGGCCCGGTGACCGGTGACACGCAGGCGCCCAGCACGCCGGGCAACCTGGCCTTCACGCAGCCGGCCACCGGGCAGATCCGCCTCACCTGGAACGCGTCGACCGACAACGTCGGTGTCACCGCGTACGACGTCTACGCCAACAACGAGCTGCGCACGAGCGTGGCCGGCAACGTCACCACGTTCACCGACAACCAGCCGGACGGCACCACGGTCTCGTACCATGTGCGGGCCCGCGACGCGGCCGGCAACCAGTCCGCCAACAGCAACACGGTGACCCGGCCGGGCGGCCCCACCGGCGGCACCAACCTCGCCGTCGGCAAGCCGATCACCGAGTCGGGCCACGTGCACACGTACGTCGCCACCAACGCCAACGACAACAACGTGACCACGTACTGGGAGGCCAACGGCCATCCGGGCACGCTGACCGTGCAGCTCGGCTCGAACGCCAGCATCAACTCGGTCGTGCTGCGCCTCAACCCGGACCCGGCCTGGGGCACGCGCACGCAGACGATCCAGGTACTCGGGCGGGCGCAGAGCGCCTCCGGCTTCACCAACCTGGTCTCCGCGGCCACGTACACGTTCAACCCCGCCTCCAGCAACACCGTCACCATCCCGGTCACCGCGACCGTCGCGGACGTGCAGCTGCGCTTCACGGCCAACTCCGGTGCGCCGGGCGGCCAGGTGGCGGAGTTCCAGGTGATCGGCACGCCGGCGCCCAACCCCGACCTGACCATCACCGGCATCACGTCCAGCCCGGCCGCGCCGGTGGAGACCAGCGCCATCACCCTCTCCGCCACCGTGCGCAACGCGGGCAACGCGGCCTCCGCCGCCACGGACGTCAACTTCTACCTTGGTACGACCCGCGTGGGCACCGCCACGGTAGGCGGACTCGCGGCCGGGGCGACCGCCACGGTCTCGGCCAACATCGGTCCCCGTGACGCGGGCACCTACCAGGTGAGCGCGAAGGTCGACGAGGACAACGACGTCATCGAGCAGAGCGACACCAACAACGCCTTCACCAGCCCCACGTCCCTTGTGGTCACTCCGGTGTCCAGTTCGGACCTGGTCGCCGCGGCGGTGGGCTGGACGCCGAACAACCCGGCGAACGGCAACACGGTCAGCTTCTCCGCGTCCATCCGCAACCAGGGCAACATCGCCTCGGCGGGCGGCGCGCACGGCATCACGCTGACCGTGCTCGACGACGCCGGCTCGGTGGTGCGGACGCTCACCGGCTCGTACAGCGGCACGATCGCGGCCGGCGCCACCACACCGGTCGTCGACCTCGGCACGTGGACCGCCGCCAACGGCCGGTACACCGTCCGGGTAGTGCTCGCCAACGACGGCAACGAGCTGCCGGTCAAGCAGGCCAACAACACCAGCGAGCGGCCACTCTTCGTGGGCCGCGGCGCGAACATGCCGTTCGACATCCTCGAGGCCGAGGAAGGCCAGGTCGGTGGCGGCGCGGCCGTCGTCGGTCCGAACCGGACGGTCGGCGACCTCGCCGGTGAGGCATCCGGCCGCCGCGCGGTCACGCTCAACCAGAACGGCGCGTACGTGCAGTTCACCACCAGGGCCAGCACCAACACGCTGGTGACCCGGTTCTCCATCCCGGACGCGCCGGGCGGCGGCGGCACCAGCAGCACGCTCAACGTCTACGTCAACGACGTGTTCCACAAGGCGATCCCGCTGACCTCGAAGTACGCGTGGCTCTACGGCGCGGAGGCCGGCCCGGGCAACTCGCCGAGCGCGGGCAGCCCTCGGCACATCTACGACGAGGCGAACATCTTCCTCAACTCCACCGTGCCCGCCGGCAGCCGCATCAAGCTCCAGAAGGACGCGGCCAACAGCGGCACCTTCGCGATCGACTTCATCAGCACCGAGCAGGTGTCACCGGTCGCCAACCCGGACCCGGCGCGGTACACGACGCCGAGCGGCTTCACCCACCAGGACGTACAGAACGCGCTCGACCGCGTGCGGATGGACACCACCGGCAACCTGGTCGGCGTCTACCTGCCCGCGGGCGAGTACCCGACGCAGAACAAGTTCCAGGTGTACGGCAAGTCCGTGCGCGTGGTCGGCGCCGGCGCCTGGTACACGCGGTTCGTCTCGCCGCAGAACCAGGAGAACACCGATGTCGGCTTCCGCGTGGAGGGCTCGGCGGGCGGCTCGCAGTTCGTCGGGTTCTCGTACTTCGGCAACTACACGCAGCGCAACGACGGGCCGGGCAAGGTCTTCGACCTCCAGAACGTCTCCGGAATCACCATCGACGGGATCTGGGCCGAGCACCAGATGTGCCTCTTCTGGGGCCTCAACACCGACAACACGACCATCCGCAACACGCGCTCGCGCAACCTCTTCGCCGACGCCATCAACATGACGAACGGCAGCACGGGCAACCTGGTCAGCAACAACGAGTCCCGGGCCTCCGGCGACGACAGCTTCGCCCTCTTCGCCGCTACGGACGGCGGCGGCGGGGCGCAGCGGGACAACGTGTTCGAGAACCTCACGTCGATCCTGACCTGGCGGGCCGCCGGTGTCGCGGTCTACGGCGGGCTCGGCAACACGTTCCGCAACATCTACATCGCGGACACGCTGGTGTACTCCGGTGTCACCATCAGCTCGCTCGACTTCGGCTACCCCATGGACGGTTTCGGCGCCAGCCCGCCGACGGTGTTCGACGGGCTGTCGATCGTACGGGCCGGTGGGCACTTCTGGGGCGCGCAGACGTTCCCCGGCATCTGGGTCTACTCGGCGAGCAAGGTGTTCCAGGGCATCCGCGTCAGCAACGTGGACATCGTGGACCCGACCTACCACGGCATCATGTTCCAGACCGACTACGTGGGCGGTCAGCCACTCTTCCCGGTCGCCGACACCGTCTTCACCAACGTCTCCATCTCGGGGGCGCAGCGCAGCGGTGACGCGTACGACGCCAAGTCCGGCTTCGGCATCTGGGCCAACGAGATGCCCGAGCCCGGCGAGGGACCGGCACGCGGCTCGGTGACCTTCAACAACCTGCGGTTCAGCAACAACTTCCAGAACATCCAGAACACGACGTCGACGTTCACCATCAACGTCAACCCGTGACCGGGACAGCCTCGTAGTTCCCACCGGACAGGGGCCCCGCGCACGCGCGGGGCCCCTGTTTCGTCGTCGCGCGTTACTCGCTGACGGCGCCCAGGGCCGGCTCCTCGCCGCGCTCCGCGACGCCCTGGCCGCTGTCGCCGCTGACGGCCGAGCCCTCGCCCGCCGCCGGCACGGTGACCACAATGGACGAGAGCAGCAGGCCGCGCCGGGCCAGCCAGCGGCCGGAAAAGCCGGTCAGCGGCCCCTCCGGCGTCTCCGGTCCGGGCACGAGCAGCGTCGCCTCGAACGTGCCGGCCGGGTCGATCGCGATCCGCGCCTCGCTGAAGTCGAGCCACTTGACCGCGAGCGGAAACCACGCCTTGTAGACCGCCTCCTTGGCGCTGAACAGCAGCCTGTCCCAGTGCACACCGGGCGCGGAAGCGGTCAGCTCGCGCAGCATCGCCAGCTCCTCGGTGAGCGCGATCGCGTCGAGCACTCCCTCGGGCAGGGGCGCGTCGGGCTCGGCGTCGACCCCGACGGTGCGAACGTGGCGGTCGAGCGCGAGCGCACTGGCCCGGTAGCCCTCGCAGTGCGTCATGCTGCCCACGACACCGGCCGGCCAGCGGGGCGCGCCGCGCTGGCCGGGGAGGATCGGCACCGGCTCGAACCCGAGGTGGGACAGGGCCTGCCGGGCGCAGCCGCGCACGGTGGTGAACTCGCGCCGTCGCTTGTCGACGGCGCGCGCGATGACGGCCTGCTCCTCCGGGAAGAGCTCCACCGGCGCCACGTCGTCGTACGCCTCGACGGTCACGACGGCCGGCGGGACGAGCTCAGCCAACACGTGCACCGTCCACAGTAGCCAGGATCTGGCGCGGGCCGGCCGGTGGTTTCGAACGTGCCCGCCACTCCCGCGGATAGCCGAGCGAGACCTCCTGGTGCGGCACGCCGTCAAACCGGTTGACCCGGGGGATGTGCAGGTGTCCATAGACGACAGCCGCGGCGTTGAAGCGGACGTGCCAGTCGGCCGTCTGCACGGTGCCGCACCACTGGGCGAACTCCGGATGCCACAGGATCTCGGTCACCTCCCGCACGAGCGGGAAGTGGTTGACGAAGACCACGGGCAGCTCGGGGCGCTCGCGCTCGGCGAGCCGGCGCAGCGTCAGCCGCAGCCGGGCGGCGCACCACTCCTCCCGGCTCGGATAGGGGTCGGGGTGGAGCAGAAACTCGTCGGTGCAGACGATGCCCGCCTCATAGGCATTTGCCAGCGACGCGGCCTTGGTGTCGAACTGCGGCATCCGGAACGTGTAGTCGTAGAGCAGGAAGAGCGGCACGATCGTGACCGGGCCGCCCTCGCCCTCCCAGACCAGGTAGGGGTCTTCCGGCGTCACCACGCCCAGGCCGCGGCAGATCTCCACGAGGTGGCGGTAGCGCTCCTCGCCGCGCAGCTGGACCGGATCCTCCTTGGGCGTCCACAGCTCGTGGTTGCCCGGCGCCCACACCACCTTGGGGAAGCGCTCGGCCAGCAGCCGAAGCGCCCACTCGACGTCTTCCATCATGTCGCCGACATCGCCGGCCACCAGCAGCCAGTCGTCGTCGGTCTCGGGCCGGTAGGTCTCCACCAGCTCACGATTTTCCGCGTAAGCCACGTGCAGGTCACTGATGGCCAGGAGCTTGGGCAGTGCGGGCACCTGTCGATGGTACCGGCGGCCGCGTGTGCCCCGCCCCTACGCGACCACTGGTTGGCGGCTCGTGGTGGTGACCGGTCAGTCCAGAAGGGACCCCAGCAGCACCGACGGGTCGGCGAGGCGGTCGAGGTCGACCGGGTCGCCCGCGAAGCCGGCCCGCACGAGCGCCTGGATCTGCTCCTGCACGTCCCACACGTTGACGTTCATCCCGGCCAGCACGCGCCCGCCCCTGGTCCAGAAGACCACGAACTCCGGCGTCTTGCCGTCGACGAGGGCGGGGTCGCCGCGGAAGACCACGCGGTCGTAGCCGCCCGGCGGGACCCAGCCGGCGTACTCCATGCCCAGGTCGTACTGGTCGGTGAAGAAGTAGGGGACGCGGTCGTACGACACCTCCTGGCCGAGCATCGACCGGGCCGCGGCGGGACCGCCGTTGAGCGCGTTGGACCAGTGCTCGACCCGGATCCGGTCGCCCACGAGCGGGCTGAGGAAGCGGGCGACGTCGCCGGCCGCGTAGATGTCGGGGTCGGTGGTGCGCAGCGCGCCGTCGGTGAGCACGCCGTCGTCGACCGCCAGCCCGGCCGCCGCGGCCAGCTCGGTCGCCGGCCGGATGCCGACGCCGACCACGACCACGTCGGCGGGGATCTCAGTGTTGTCGCCGAGCACCACGTTGGACACCTGGCCGCCGGCGCCACCGAACTCGCGCACACCGGACTCGAAGCGGAACTGCACGCCGTGCGCCTCGTGCAGGGCGCGGAAGACCTCGGCCACCTCGGGACCGAGCACCGCGTGCAGCGGGAGCGGCGCGATCTCCACCACGGTGACCGTGCAGCCGTGCTCGCGGGCCGCCGCGGCCACCTCCAGGCCGATCCAGCCGGCGCCGACCACGACCACGTTGCCGCCGGCCCGCAGTGACCCCAGCAGCGCCTCGGCCTCGTCCATCGTGCGCAGGTAGCGGATGCCGTGGAGGTCGGAGCCGGGCACGCCGAGCGTGCGCACGCGCGAGCCCGTGGTCAGCAGCAGCTTGTCGTAGCGCAGCTCCTCGACACCGTCGAGCGTGACCACGTGGGCGGCGGCGTCGAGGTTGGTGGCCCGGCGGCCGAGAAGCAGCTCGACGTCGTGCTCGGCGTACCACGCCGCGTCGTGCACGAAGGCCTTCTCGCTCGGCTCCTTGCCGGCCAGGTAGCCCTTGGAGAGCGGGGGCCGCTCGTACGGCCGCTCGGTCTCCTCACCGACCAGCACCAACCGGCCGGTGTAGCCCTCGTCCCGCAGGGTCTGCGCCGCCTTCGCCCCCGCGAGTGACGCGCCGATGATCAGATACATGAAAGCTCAGCCTCCGCTCAGTCGCTCATGCCAGGCTACGGCCGCGGGGTCGGTCAGGGAGGCAACCTGGTCGATGACGACCCTGAGTCGGCTCGCCTCGTCCGGCGCGACCTTCCACAGTGGCGCGAAGATCGGATCGAGCCCGTCGGGAGCCCGCGCCACCAGGGCGTGGACCAGGTCGGTGAGGATGGCCCGCTGCCGCTCGTACCACACCTCGGCGCCCCGCCGGCGCATCACGTAGCGCAGCGCCATGCCCTTGAGCAGCGCACACTGCGCCCGGATCAGGGGCGGCACGACCAGGTCGGCGTCGTACCGGCGCAGCGGCCGCTCCCCCGACGCCGCCGTCGTGGCCTCGACGGCGGTGGCCACGAAGCGTCCGATCTGTACGCTCGTCGCGCCCTTGAGCGCGGCCTGTGCCCGGTAGCTGCCGTCGTAGCCCGCCAGCGGCGCGAGCGCGGGGTCGGCGAGCAGGTCGGTGAGCACCTCGGCGAGGTCGCCGGGCGCCTCGGCGGAGTAGGTGGCGGCCACGTCGGCGCAGAGTGCCGCCCGCTCGTCGGCGTCGGCCAGCAGCCGGCCGAACGGGATGTAGCCGCCGAACACACCGTCTTCGACGTCGTGCACCGAGTAGGCCACGTCGTCGGCCCAGTCCATGACCTGGGCCTCCAGGCACCGGACGTCGGCCGGCGCGCCGTCGCGCGCCCAGGCGAAGATCTCCGCGTCGTCGGCGTAGACGCCGAACTTGCGCCGCCCGGGACGGCGCGGCCAGGGATATTTACAGGTCGCGTCGAGCGAGGCCCGAGTGAGATTGAGGCCGGCGCCGTTGATTTTGGCCTCCAGACGCGTGAGTACGCGCAGCGTCTGGGCGTTGCCCTCGAAGCCGCCGCACTCCCGGGCGACCGCGTCGAGCGCCTCCTCGCCGTTGTGCCCGAAGGGCGGGTGACCGAGGTCGTGGGCGAGCCCGGCCACGTCGACCACATCGGGGTCGCAGCCCAGCCGGGCGCCCATCTCCCGGGCGATCTGCGCCACTTCGAGCGAGTGCGTGAGGCGCGTGCGCAGGAAGTCGTCGGAGCCGGCGGTGTGCACCTGTGTCTTCGCCGCCAGCCGGCGGAACGCGGCGGAGTGCAGCACCCGCGCCCGGTCTCGCTCGAACGGGCTCCGCCCGTGCCCGGTGTCCTTGCGCGGCTCGGGCACGAACCGCTCGGCCTCGATCACGCCATGAGCCTATCCCTACTGTTCGCGCTGCTTCAGGACACAGAACTCGTTGCCCTCGGGGTCGGCCAGGACGATCGAGCCGGCGCTGGCGCCCTGCCCCACGTCGACGTGGCGGGCGCCCATGTTGACCAGGCGCTCGACCTCGGCCTCCCGGTCGGCCGGGCGCAGGTCGACGTGCAGGCGGTTCTTGCCGGACTTGGCATCCGCCACGGGCACGAAGACCATGCCGGGCACCGCGTCGGGCGTGCGGCGGATCTCCACCTCGTCGGGCCGCTCGTAGGTGATCTGGTAACCGAGCGCCTCGGCCCACCAACGCGCGAGGCGCGCCGGATCGAGCGCATCGACGACCAGGTTCTCCCAGCGGCTGCCCATAGGTACGCCTCCCGATTTATCCCTAGTTGTCGCCCGGCGGCGCCTTATCGCCAGACGACGCCAAAGTGACGACCACGTTACGCCCGGGATCATCATTCCGCGTGCCGGCTAATCTCTGGCCCCGGGAGGCGCTAGAGGCAACAGCCGATCGGATGAGAGTTGGTAGCCGATCACCTGGCCGTTACCGCTCGGGACCGCGCGGTAACGTGCTGACGCGACAACTGAAAAGACCGGAGTGGCGGCTACCGGTCGCACATCACTATGCCCGGAGCTCGAAACCCACCAGGCCGGACTGGGTGGCGAGTGCACGTCCGGGCTGAGGAGAGCACGTGTCCGGCATTGACGCCTGCCTTGCGCGGGCCATGGCGATCCACGGTGCCATCGGCGCCAGCATCGTCGACCACACCACCGGGTTCGCCATCGGCGCACGCGGGCGAGCCCCCACCGACGACCCCGATGCCACCTGGTCCGGCACCGCCGCGATCGTCAACGTGGCGACGACCGGCTCCCCGTTCGCGTCGACACGGCCGGGCGACGGCATCGAAGACGTCATCATCACCACCCTCGACGGCTACCACCTGATCCAGCAGGTACGCACGGTGTTCGACAGCCGGCTGGTGCTCTACCTCTGGCTCGACAGGACGCAGGGCAACCTCGCCATGGCCCGCCGGCAGTTGCGGCTGCTGGCGGAGGGCCTGGCCGGGACGCCCGCACCTCCGGACCCCGCCGCGGCCTCCGGCCCGGCGCGGGCCGCGGAGCCGGTGGCCTCGGTCCCCGCCGCTCTGGGATAGGCCGGTGAAGTCGACACGCACGGGCAAGGCCGTGCCACCTCGCCGCGCCCTCACACAGCACACCGGTGCCGGGGAGACCGGCGCGCTCCACATCGAGGGCGACCCCGGCGGCATCGTGTACCTGACTGACGGGTGGGTCAGTTACGTCGAGTCCCCGGGCGCTCCCGGCGTGGGCGAGCTGCTCACCACCTCGGGCCGGCTGCCCACGCAGGTGTGGGCGGCGGCCGCGGCCAGCGGCGAGCCGGTGGGGCCGCTGCTGGTGGCGCAGGGCCACCTCACACAGGGCGAGCTGGAACTCTGCACGCTCGGCGCCCTCTACGACGCGGCGTTCTTCGCACTGTCGCCGACGCCCGCCCGCGTCCGCTTCGAGCCCGGCGTACGCCACTCGCTCGGCCCCGTGTGCCAGGTGGACGCCGCCGTACTCGGGCGCGAGCTGACCCGCCGTCGCAAGCTCCTCGACGACGTACATCCCATCTCCGATGTGGACACCGGGCGGCTGCGGACCGTCCCGCGCGCCCCCACGCCCCGGCTGGTGGTCACCGCGCCACAGTGGGAGCTGATCGTCCACTGTGATGGCGAGCGGACCGCGGCGGACCTGGCGCGGCTGCTCGGCCGGGCCGGATACGCGACGGTGCTGGAACTGCGCCGCCTGGCCGCGGCCGGGCTGGTCACCGCCATCGCGCCGGACGTGCCCGCGGCGGACGAGGCCACCGCCGAGCCGTCCACCGTGGTCACGGCGACGGCCCTGGCGAGCGGCGCGGCCAAGGGCGACGGGCGAAGTGCCGAGCAGGCCCCCGCGAAGGTGATCGGGCGTGCGCCGGCGGCCAGGATACCCGGGCGTACGCCGGTGACGAGGCCGGAGGTGAAGACCACCACGGAGGCGGCGGAGAAGAGCGGGGCCGCGAAGGGCGACGACGGGCCGCCTGACGATGCCGCCAAGAATGACGGCCACGCGGGCCGGGAGGCGGCCCGCGCCAAGGCCGCCGAAAAGGGGGCGGCGGCGCGGCGGACCACCGCCGCGCGGCGTGCGGTCGCGGCCTCGCCCGGCGCCGCCGGTCGCCCGCAGCAGACGGAGGCACGGCTGCCCCGCCGTGCGGACGGCGAGCCGGGATCGGGGCCCGACCCACCTGCGGCCTTCACGGACGAGCTGGACGAGGCACTGCTCAACCGCATCCGATCGGGCCTTGAAGCCCTCTAACCCAACCGACAGAACCACAACCGAAGGGGGGACGATCCTTGAACGGGATCGCCGAGTTACGGGTACTGCGTCAGCGGCTGCCCGACATCGCCGGCGCCGTGCTCGCCAGCACGGACGGCATGCTCATCGCGAGCGACATGGGCGACGGCACCGGCCGCCCGATCGCCGACGGAGCCGGCGGCAACGCGACCGGCGCCCGGAGTACGAGCCCCGGCATGGACGCGGAGGCCATCGCCGCGCTCTCGGCGGCCACCTTGGGGCTGGGCCAACGGTTCGCCGCCACGGTGCGCCAGGGGCAGCTGCGCGAAACCGTCATCCAGTCGGACGGTGGGTCGATCGTCACGTACGGCGCAGGGCAGAACGGTCTGCTGACCCTGCTCACCCGCCCGCACGCCAACCTGGCCCGCATCCACCACGAGGCACGCCGGGTCGCGCCACGGCTCGGCCAGATCGTCGACGGGTCGGCCGCGCAGGCAAGGCCCGCACCGATGCCGAACTCGCCCGTGCCGGACCGGCCCCGCCTCGCCCGCCGTACTCCCATGGCGGCATTCGGCCGGCCCGCACACGCGTAGCGAAGCCCAACCACAGACCCCGCACCCCAGAGTCAGCAAACCGAACTTTAAGGACAGGAGCCCCTACCCATGGCTGACATGGACACCTCCCTCAAGGAGATCATGCAGATCGAAGGCGCCATCGGAGCCGCGCTGGCCGACTACACCAGCGGCATGGCGCTCGGCACGATCGGTGGCAGCAAGGATCTCGACCTGGCGGTGGCCGCTGCCGGCAACACCGACGTCGTGCGGGCGAAGCTGCGCGCGATGGAGATGCTCAACATCAAGGAGACCATCGAGGACATCCTGATCACGCTGGACAACCAGTACCACCTGATCCGGCCGATCACGGGGCGCGCGGGCAAAGGGCTGTTCCTGTACGTCGCCCTGCTCAAGGGACGCGCCAACCTCGCCATGGCCCGCCACCGTCTGCGTAGCATCGAGGAAGGCCTGGACGTGTGAGGTGGACGGTCCGCCGGCCGGAGACGCGCCGGCCGGCGGACCGCACGCCGTCAGCGACTGTCCGAGTCAGCCGCCGTCACGATCGCGGCGCGGCCCGCCTCCAGCCGCGCGATCGGCACGCGGAACGGCGAGCACGACACGTAGTCCAGCCCCACTTCGTGGAAGAAGTGCACCGACTCCGGGTCGCCACCGTGCTCGCCGCAGACGCCGAGCTTGAGGTCGGGGCGCGCCGCCCGCCCCTCGTCGACCGCGATGCGCACCAGCCGCCCCACGCCGTCCCGGTCGATCGACTCGAACGGCGAGATGCCGAAGATGCCCAGCTCGATGTAGCGCCAGAAGAACGCGCCCTCCACGTCGTCACGGGAGAAGCCCCACGCCATCTGGGTCAGGTCGTTGGTGCCGAACGAGAAGAACTCGGCCGCCTCGGCGATCTGCCCCGAGGTCAGCGCCGCCCGCGGCACCTCGATCATCGTGCCGATCGACACGTCTTCGGCGCCCGCGTCGGCGATGATGCGCTCGGCCTCGGCGCGTACCGTCTCCAGCTCCTGCACCGCCCCGACGAGCGGCACCATGATCTCCGGGCAGGGGTTTCCGCCGTTGCGCTTGCACTCGGCCGCGGCCTGGGCGATCGCGCGCACCTGCATGGCGAAGAGGCCGGGGATGACCAGCCCCAGGCGTACGCCGCGCAGGCCCAGCATCGGGTTCTGCTCGTGGATACGGCGTACGGCGGCCAGCATCGCCTCGGCCTTGGCCACGTCCTCGCCCCGCTCGTGGGCCACGGCCACGCTCACCGCCAGCTCCTCCAACGGCGGCAGGAACTCGTGCAGCGGCGGGTCGATCAGCCGTACGGTCACCGGCAGCCCGTCCATCGCCTGGAAGATCTCCAGGAAGTCGGCGCGCTGCAAGGGAAGCAGCGCGTCCAGCGCCTCCTGCCGCTCGCCGTCGGTGCGGGCGAGGATGAGCCGCTCCACCAGCTCCCGCCGGTCGCCCAGGAACATGTGCTCGGTGCGGCAGAGGCCGATCCCCTCGGCCCCGAAGCGCCGGGCCCGCGCCGCGTCCTCGCCGGTGTCGGCGTTCGTCCGCACGCGCAGCCGCCGCGCCCCGTCGGCGTGCGACATGATCCGGTGTACGGCCTTGACGAGAGCGTCCTCAGTGGACTCGATCTCGCCCTCGAAGTAGCGCACCACGGCGGAGGGGCGCACCGGCACCTCGCCGATGTAGACGCTCCCGGTGGTGCCGTCGATCGAGATGACCTCCCCCTCGGCGATCACCCGACCGTCCACAGTGAACTTCTTGCCACGAGTGTCCACTTCGAGCGTGTCGGCACCACACACGCACGTCTTTCCCATGCCGCGTGCCACCACCGCCGCGTGGCTCGTCTTGCCGCCGCGCGAGGTGAGGATGCCCTGCGCCGCGATCATGCCGGGCAGGTCGTCGGGGTTGGTCTCCCGGCGTACCAGGATGACCGGCTCGCCCTCCTTGGCCAGCTCGACGGCCCGCTTGGCGTCGAAGACCGCCTTGCCCACGGCCGCTCCCGGCGAGGCGCCCACGCCCTTGGCCAACGCCTTCGGCTCGTCGGAGAGGTCGAAGCGGGGGAACATGAGCTGCCCGAGCTGCGCCCCGTTGACCCGCCGCACAGCCTCGTCGAGGTCGATGAGCCCTTCGTCGACCAGTTGGCCGGCGATGATGAACGCCGCCGCCGCGGTGCGCTTGCCCACTCGGGTCTGGAGCATCCACAGCTTGCCCTGCTCGATCGTGAACTCGATGTCGCAGAGGTCGCGGTAGTGACTCTCCAGTTTGGACATGATGCCGAGCAGCTCGTCGTACGACTTCTTGTCCAGCCGCTCCAGCTCCTGCAACGGGATCGTGTTGCGGATGCCGGCGACCACGTCCTCGCCCTGCGCGTTGGCGAGGTAGTCGCCGTAGATGCCCTGCGTGCCCGAGGCGGGGTCGCGGGTGAAGGCGACACCGGTGCCGGAGTCGGGGCCGAGGTTGCCGAAGACCATGGCGACCACGTTCACCGCCGTGCCGAGGTCGGCGGGGATCCGCTCCTGGCGGCGGTAGAGGATCGCGCGCTCGGCGTGCCAGGACTCGAAGACCGCGCAGATCGCGAGGTTCAACTGCTCGCGGGCGTCCTGGGGGAACTCCCGCCCGGTGTGCTTGGTGAAGATCTTCTTGTACGAGTCGACCAGCGCCCGCAGGTCGTCCGCGCCGAGATCGAGGTCGTTGTGGGTGTCTCGGGCCCGCTTGGCCTCTTCGAGCGCGTGCTCGAACTCCTCGCCCGGCACCTCGCACACCGTCTTGCCGAACATCTGGATGAGCCGCCGGTACGAGTCCCACGCGAAGCGCTCGTCACCGCCCGCCTGCGCGGCGAGCCCGCTCACGCTCTCGTCGTTGAGCCCGACGTTGAGGACGGTCTCCATCATGCCCGGCATCGAGAAGCGGGCGCCCGACCGTACCGACACCAGCAGCGGGTCGGCGGCGTCGCCGAGGCGCTTGCCCCGCGCCTCTTCGAGGGCCGCCAGGTGCGCGTCGATCTGCTCGGCCAGCCCGTCCGGCTCCCGCCCCGTGGCCAGGTACGCCCGGCACGCCTCCGTGGTGATCGTGAAGCCCGGTGGTACGGGCAGTCCGAGGTTCGTCATCTCGGCGAGGTTGGCACCCTTGCCGCCGAGGAGGTCCGCCATGTCCTTGTTGCCTTCGGCGAAGTCGTACACGTAGACGTCATTCGCTGCCACCTGAGGCCTCCTGACCACCGCGTTCACCGTTGAACGAGGGTTTAGTACCCAATGGTGGGCGAAGGTTAAGCGAGATCCGCCACGTCTCGGGAGGGTTCGGTGACGATACGCACACCCCGCGGCCATGTGAGGTTCGTTGCGTTGCCTGGGAACGGTCCCATGCGCAGCTTCGCGCGCTCAGCCGCCGGAGTCGTCGTGCTCGGCGTCATCCGGCACGGATTCGGAGTCTCGATCGGCGAGCCAGCCGTAGGGCAGCACCACCTTGGCAGGGGCATTGGTGCGGCCGCGGGGCTGGCCGAGGATGTCGGTGGGAAAGGGCGTGTCGCCGTCGAGCTTGCCGAGCAGGTCGTCCAGCTCGGCCAGTGACGAGGACATCGCCATCGCCCGGCGCAGCTCGGCGCCGACCGGAAAGCCCTTGAGGTACCAGGCGACGTGCTTGCGGAAGTCGGTGACCGCCTCGCGCTCCGCGCCCCACCAGTCGACCAGCAGCTCGGCGTGGCGGCGCATGATCCGGGCCACATCGCCGAGCGGGGGCAGCACGCGCTCGGGCCGCCCCGCGAAACCGGCCGCCAGGTCGGCGAAGAGCCACGGCCGCCCCAGGCAGCCGCGTCCCACCACGACCCCGTCACAGCCGGTCTCGGCCACCATGCGCAGGGCGTCGTCGGCCTCCCAGATGTCTCCGTTGCCCAGTACCGGGATGTCCAATGCCCGCTTGAGCGCCGCGATGGCGGCCCAGTCGGCGGCGCCGGAGTAGCGCTGCGCGGCGGTGCGGGCGTGCAGGGCGACCCAGGCGACGCCGGCCTCCTGCGCGATCAGCCCGGCCTCGATGTAGGTCAGGTGGTCGTCGTCGATGCCCTTGCGCATCTTGACAGTGACTGGCAGGCCGGCGGCGTTGTCGACGGCGGCGCGCACGATCGCCCCGAAAAGGCGGCGCTTCCACGGGATCGCCGACCCGCCGCCCTTGCTGGTGATCTTCTTTACGCTGCAACCGAAGTTGAGGTCGATGTGGTCGGCCAGCCCCTCGTCGACCACGCGCCGCACAGCCTTCGCGGTGATCTCCGGGTCGACGCCGTAGAGCTGCATGCTGCGCGGGTACTCGTTGGCGCCGAACTGGATCAGCCGCTCGGTCTTCGGGTTGCGGTGGTGCAGGGCCACCGTCGTGATCATCTCGCAGACGTAGAGGCCGGCGCCGTACTCCCGGCAGAGCTGGCGGAACGCCACATTGGTGATGCCGGCCATCGGGGCCAGCACCACCGGCGGGTCGATCCCGTGCCGACCCAGCATCAACGTCCCACTCACGGCAACCAGAGTAGTTTGGGGTGGTGACCACATCCGATCCGGCGTGCGACACGGCCCACGGCGGCCACTCGCCCGATCACGGCCCGCGCACGCTCGTCGTCGTCTTCGAGACGCCCGTCGCCGAGCATCTGATCCGCTTCGCCGCCGACGTGGGCTATCGCACCGTGCTGGTGGAGCCCCAGCCGAGGCTGCTGGCCGGCACGCCCAAGCCCCACGGCGACCAGACGGTCTCCAGCGTGGGCGCCGCGGGTCCGGACGAGCACACCGACCTCGTCGTCACCGACCACAACCGTCCCGAGCTCGGCTCGATGCTGCGCGACGCGCTCGACAGCGAGGCACGCTGGATCGGCGTGATGGGCGCGAAGCGGCACACCGCGCCACACATCGAGGCCCTGCGCAAGCTGGGGGTCGACGACGCCACGATCGCCCGCGTGCACCGGCCGATCGGGCTCAACATCGGCTCCCGCACCCCCGCCGAGATCGCCCTGGCCACTCTCGCCGGCCTGATCGCCGACCGCAACGGCCGCCCCGGCGGCTTCGTCTTCTAACCGCCGCGGGCCGATCCTCGGCGTCCGAGAGGCTTTGGCTCCAACATCCAGAGATCTTTCGCGGTCGAAGTCCGCGACGGAAACGCGAACCTCGACCGCGAATGATCTCTAGATCTCGAATCTCTCCGCGCCTTGGCGCGACCAAGTCGAGCGGCACCGAGGTGCCCGGCGGCCTTCGACCGCCGGGCAGTGGTCGCGGAGCTGGATCGGGTCAGCAGCCGGGCAGGCGGTCGATCAGGTAGCGCTCGACCTCGGCCAGCGGGACGCGCTCCTGCTGCATCGTGTCGCGGTCGCGCACGGTCACGGCGTCGTCCTGCAAGGTGTCGAAGTCGACCGTCACGCAGAAGGGCGTGCCGATCTCGTCCTGCCGGCGGTAGCGGCGGCCGATCGCCTGCGAGTCGTCAAACTCGACGATCCACCGCTTGCGCAGCGTCGCGGCCAGCTCGCGAGCCTTGGGCGACAGCTCCGGGTTGCGGGAGAGCGGCAGCACCGCCACCTTGATCGGCGCCAACCGCGGGTCGAAGCGCATGACCGTCCGCTTGTCGACGCCGCCCTTGGTGTTGGGCGCCTCGTCCTCGTCGTACGCCTCGAGCAGGAAGGCCAGCACCGCACGCGTGAGGCCGGCTGCCGGCTCGATCACGTACGGTACCCAGCGCTCCTTTTTCTCCTGGTCGAAGAAGGACAGGTCGACGCCGGAGTGCTTGCTGTGCGTGGTGAGGTCGAAGTCGGTGCGGTTGGCGATGCCCTCGAGCTCGGAAAACTCGGTGCCGCCGAACTGGAAGCGGTATTCGATGTCGACCGTCCGCTTCGAGTAGTGCGACAGCTTCTCCTTGGGGTGCTCGTAGAAGCGCAGGTTTTCCGGCGAGAGACCAAGGTCGATGTACCAGTTCCAGCGCTCCTGGAGCCAGTACTCGTGCCACTCCTCGTCGGTGCCCGGCTCGACGAAAAACTCCATCTCCATCTGCTCGAACTCGCGCGTGCGGAAGATGAAGTTGCCCGGCGTGATCTCGTTGCGGAACGACTTGCCGACCTGCGCGATGCCGAACGGCGGCTTCTTGCGGGCGGAACTCTCGACGTTGCGGTAGTTGACGAAGATGCCCTGCGCGGTCTCGGGCCGCAGGTAGTGCAGGCCCTCCTCGCTCTCGACCGGGCCGAGGTAGGTCTTCATCAGGCCGTTGAACATGCGCGGCGCGGTGAAGGTGCCCTTGTTGCCGCAGTTGGGGCAGTTGATCTCGGAGAGGTCGGCCGGCGGGCGGTTGTGCTTCGCCTCGAACGCCTCCTCCAGGTGGTCGGCGCGGAAGCGCTTGTGGCAGGAGAGGCACTCGGTCAGCGGGTCGACGAACGCGTCGAGGTGGCCCGAGGCGGCCCACACGTCCTTGGCCAGGATCACCGCGGAGTCGATGCCCACGATGTCGTCACGCTGCTGCACCATCGTGCGCCACCACTGGCGGCGGACGTTTTCCTTCAGCTCCACGCCGAGGGGGCCGTAGTCCCAGGCCGACCGGGTGCCTCCGTAGATCTCGCTGGAGGGGAAGACGAAGCCTCGGCGCTTGGCGAGGCTGACAACGGCGTCGATGCGGTCGGCTGGCATGATTTTTCCTCCTGCGCCGGCTGGCGGTCGGCGGGGACCAAAAGCGACTGGTGACTACGGACGGGATTTACAACGGCTACCGCCACCGTACGGTTACCGGCGGCCCAAACCCCAGCAGATTACCCTGCGATGCCACACACCTCGAACTGGCCGGTGCTCGAATCCTGGGCCAAGCTGATCTCCAGCCGATCCTGCCCACCGCCCGCGTACGTCACGTCGGCCGGCACGGTGAGGCGGGTCAACGAGACCTCCCCGACGCGGTACGACGTGATCCGCGGCTCGGCGGCGACCCGGGCGGCGAACTCGTTGGGCGACTCGTCCTCCCGCACGTCGTCGCAGAGCAGGTTGTACGCGTCCTGGTACTTCCCCTCGGCGATCGAGTCGAAGTAGTCGCCGACGACCGTCCGCGCCTGCTCGTTGAACGCCTCCGTCTGGGTCACCACCAGCCCGAACAGGGCCGCGCCGCCGGCACCGCAGCAGAGCACCACGGCGAGGCCGGCCACGCCCAGCCCCAGCCACAGACGTGCGTTTCGCCCCTCCACGGGCGGCGCGGCGAAGGGCGGCGTCACGCCCGGGCCCGGAGGCGGCGGTGGCACGTCGGTCGGCGAGGGGGCGCCGGCTGCCAGCGTCATGACGGCAAGGGTAGTGCGCGCTCGCCCCTCATCGCCCAGGATCGGCCGCACGGTCGCTGGCCGAGGTGCTGACCTGGCCACCGGGAGCCGCCTCGGCCAGCGCCTCGTACGCCGACGGCTCGTCCAGCGACTCGGCCAGCAGCGGCGTGGCGTACACCTTCACGTCGAAGTCGCCGAGCGCCCGCCGGTACGTGCCGACCGACTCCCACTCGGTGACCAGGCACCAGTGCGAGGGCTCGTCGAGCGAGCGGGTGAGCTGCCCTCGCTGGTAGCCGGGGCGGGCGGCCAGAGCGGCGAGCGCGGCGTGGGCCCGGCCGGTGAACGACTCGGCCGCGTCCTCCTCGACCACGAACCGGTTCATGACCAGCACGCGCGCCTCCTTAGAGTGGAATCCCATGAAGGGTACGCGTGACGCCCGGCTGGCCCGGGTCAACCCGACCGCGGCGTTCCTGGGGGCGCTGGCCGTCGTGCTCGTGGGCCTCTTCGCGCCCGGTGTGATCGGCGGAGCGGTGCTGCTGGCGCTGGCCGCGGGCATGATCTACCTGATGCGTCGCACGTGGCCGGTGACCGCGCCGCGGACCCGGGCGATCCGCGTGATCATGCTCGGCCTCCTGGTCATGGCGGCCCTCATCAAGATCATGTAGACGCATGCGCTTTTGACAATCATTGTCATCTCGGCGGAGAGTGGGGCTATGCGTAACCGCCCCACCCCTCGGGCTCTCCTCGCCGCAGTCGCCGGCGCCCTCGCGGTCGGTGCCCTGACCGCCTGCGGCGACGACGCTCCGAGCGCCGGCGCCGGCCCGGACCAGTTGGACATCGTGGCCGCTTTCTACCCGCTCCAGTTCGTCGCCGAGAAGGTCGGCGGTGAGGCGGTGCACGTCACCAACCTCGCCAAGCCCGGCGCCGAGCCACACGACCTCGAACTCAACGCCGACCAGGTGGCGCGGATCGTGGACGCCAAGGTCATCGTCTACCTCGCGGGCTTCCAGCCGGCCGTCGACGAGGCGATCGAGCAGCAGGGCGGCGATCGCGCGTTCGACGTGGCGACAGCCGTGCCGCTGCTGGACGCCACCGACGCCGGCCACTCGCACGAGGGCGAGGAGGCCCCCGACGAGCACGAGGAGGAGGCGGGCGCCAAGGACCCGCACGTCTGGCTCGACGCCACGCGCCTGGCCACCGTCGGCGACAAGCTCGCCGAGCGGCTCGGGCAGGCCGACCCGGACAACGCCGCGGGCTACACGAGCCGCGCGGCCAGCCTCCGGTCCGAGTTGGACGCGCTCGACAAGGAGTACGCCGCCGGCCTCCAGAACTGCGAACGGCGGGAGATCGTGACCAGCCACTCCGCGTTCGGATACCTCGCCGACCGGTACGACCTGGAGCAGATCGGCATCACCGGCCTGACCCCCGAGGACGAGCCCTCGCCGCAGCGGCTGGCCGAGGTGGCGACCGAGGCGCGCGAGCACAAGGCGACCACGATCTTCTTCGAGACGCTGGTCAGCCCCAAGGTCGCCGAGACCATCGCGAGCGAGGTGGGCGCCAAGACGGCTGTTCTCGATCCCATCGAAGGGCTACAACCAGGGACTTCGGACGACTACTTTTCGGTGATGCGGAAGAATCTTGCCGTCCTGAAGCCCGCGCTCGGCTGCACATGAGCGCATGTGGAGCCGCCCGCCCACCCGCGGCGAAGCGAGGAGGGGCGTGAGCGACAGCACCGTCGTGGAGATGGCGCACGGGGTGGTCGCGTACGGCGACCGCCCCGTCCTGCGTGACGTCTCCCTCCGCGTCGCGTCCGGCGAGGTCGTGGCGATCCTGGGCGCCAACGGCTCGGGCAAGTCCACGCTGATCCGCGCGGTCCTCGGGCTCAACCCGCTCCGCGCCGGGAGCATCGCGCTCTTCGGTACGCCGCTGCGGCGCTTCCGGCAGTGGCACCGGATCGGGTACGTGCCGCAGCGGATCGGGGCCGGCAGCGGCGTACCCGCCACCGTGCGCGAGGTGGTCGCCTCCGGCCGCCTGGCCCGGCGCGGGCTGTTCCGCCCGCCGGGCGCGACCGACCGGGCGGTCGTGATGGCCGCCCTGCACGCGGTGGGCCTCGCCGACCGGGCCGGCGACCCGGTGGCCACGCTGTCGGGCGGGCAGCAGCAGCGCACGCTCATCGCCCGCGCGCTGGCCGGCCAGCCCGAGCTGCTGGTGCTGGACGAGCCGACGGCCGGGGTCGACGCCGCCAGCCAGGACGCGTTCGCGGAGGCACTGCACGGCTTCGTGACCGGCGGCGGCACCGTGCTGCTCGTCGCGCACGAGCTGGGGCCGCTCCAGCCGCTGGTGGGGCGGGCCGTGGTCGTACACGATGGACGGATCGCGCACGACGGCGCGTGCCCGCCGCCGGCGGGCCATCATGCCCTTCCGGGCCATGACCACGTCCATCCGCACGAGCATTCGGCACCGGGCGGGGTCCTCCACTCATGAGCATGTTCGAGTACGACTTCATGATCCGCGCGCTGATCGGCGCACTGGTGATCGGGCTGTCCGCGCCCGCGCTCGGCATCTACCTGGTGCAGCGGCGGATGTCCCTGATCGGCGACGGCATCGGCCACGTGGCGCTCACCGGCGTCGGCGTGGGGCTGCTGCTCGACCGCTCCCCCGTGCTCACCGCCGTGATCGTCGCCACCGCCGGCGCGGTCGCCATCGAGCTGCTCCGCGAGCGCGGCCGCACCTCCGGCGACCAGGCGCTCGCCCTCCTCTTCTACGGCGGCATCGCGGGCGGCGTCATGCTCGTCGGCCTCTCCAGCAACCGCAGCAACGCCAACCTAATGGCGTACCTCTTCGGCTCGCTCACCACCACCTCGCGCGACGACCTCGTGGTGATCGTCGTGCTGGGCGCGGCCGTGGTCGCCGCCATGCTCCTGCTGCGGCCGGCGCTCTTCGCGATCTGCCACGACGAGGAGTACGCCCGCGTCTCCGGCCTGCCCGTACGCACCCTCAACGTGCTGATCGCGGTGACCGCCGCGGTGACCGTCACGATCGCCATGCGCACGGTCGGGCTGCTGCTGGTCAGCGCGCTCATGGTCGTACCGGTGGCGGCCGCGCAGCAGGTGACCCGGGGCTTCCGCGCCACGATGACGCTGGCGATGGGGCTGGGCCTGCTGGCCGCCGGCTCCGGCGTGTGGCTGGCCGGCACGGTGAACACCGCGGCCGGCGCCACCATCGTCGTACTCGCCATCGGGGCCTTCATCGCGATCTCCACCGGGGCTGCGGTCTGGCGCCTCCTGCGCCGCCGGGTCCAGGCGTTCCCCCACACCGCCGACGTCGAACCACCGGACGTGGTCCTCGAGCGCTGACCGCCTCCCGATTTGGTCTACGGTTGCGGGGTGACCACGACGACCGGATACGAGGCGTACGAAGGTGCGGGCGAGTTGCTCCGCGCCCTCTCCGCGCCCATCCGCGTCGCGATCGTCACCGAGCTGGCCGGCGGCGAGCGCTGCGTGCACGAGCTGGTCGACAAGCTCGGTGCCCCGCAGCCGCTCGTCTCGCAGCATCTGCGCGTCCTTCGGGGCGCCGGCGTGGTGCGCGGCGCCCGGCGCGGCCGTGAGATCGCTTACACGCTGGTCGACGAGCACATCGCGCACATCGTGGCCGACGCCGTCAGCCACGCACGGGAGGTACACGTGAGGGAGCGTGGCCCGGCGGCGTCGGCACACGGCGACGGTGAGCGAGCGATCAAGGAGACACGGTGAGCATCGACGAGGGGACCGGGGCGGCGGTCCGCAACACGCGCCAGCGCACCGCCGTGAGCGCGCTGCTCGGCGAGGTGGAAGGCTTCCACAGCGCCCAGGAGCTGCACGCCATGCTCCGCGATCGGGGTGAGCGGGTCGGCCTGACCACGGTCTACCGCACGCTCCAGGGCCTGGCCGACTCCGGCGAGGTCGACGTCATGCGACCGCCGGGCGGCGAGCACCTCTACCGCCGGTGCAGCGAGGGCCACCATCACCACCTGGTCTGCCGCTCCTGCGGCCGCACGGTCGAGGTGGAGGGTCCGGCGGTGGAGAGCTGGGCCGACCGGGTCGCCGCGCAGCACGGCTACGTGAGTGTGAGCCACACGCTGGAAATCTTCGGCACCTGCCCGGAGTGCGCCCGCCGCGTGGGCTGAGGCCACCACACGGGCTGACCTCGCACGGGCCGAGGCCACCACACCAGCCGACCTCGCGCGGGCTGACGCCACCACACGGGCTGACCTGGCACAGGCTGGGGCGACCATGCCCGCTGAGCCCGCCGCGGGCTGAGGCGCCGCCGCGCGGGCGCGACCCCTACCGCGTGATCTTGGTCATCCTGGGGGACGCTGATCCGCGTGAGAATCTACGCCGACCGCGCCCCCGTCGCCGCCCGCCAGCTCATCACCGACCTGCTCGTCGTCGCCTGGGTGTACGTCGCCATCCGGGCCGCGATGTGGCTGCACGACCTGGTCCAGAAGCTCGCCATACCGGGCCAGCGCCTGGAGGGGGCGGGCAACGGGCTCGCCGACGGCCTGTCCGACGTGGGCGGTCGCATCGACGGCGTACCGGGCGTGGGCGACGAGCTGGCCGCCCCCTTCCAGGGCGCCGCCGACGCCGCCCGCTCGCTCGCCGGCGCCGGCCAGGAGCAGCAGGACGTGGTGGGCGACCTCGCGCTGGTGCTCTCCCTCGGCCTGCTGGTGTTTCCGCTGGGGCTCGTGCTCTTCGTGTGGCTGCCGTTGCGGCTGCGCTGGATGCGCCGTGCCGGTGCGGCGGCCAGCCTCCGCGACGCGCCGGCCGGCCGCGACCTGCTCGCCCTGCGCGCACTCGCCACGCAGCCGCTGCGCAAGCTGGCCCGCATCGACCCGGACGTCGCCCAGGCCTGGCGCCGCGGCGACGAGGAGGCGGTCGACGCCCTGGCCGCGCTCGAACTGCGCGCGCTCGGCCTGCGCGGCTGACCCACACCCTCTCGGGTGAGGGGGTCGTGCGTGGCGAAAAATTGCCCCAATAGAGCCTGTTGCAAAATCGTCAGATTCGCGCGAACTGAGGGTCGCGCTAACCCTCGCTGGCCGCCGTTCGACGGCCAGCGACCGATACAGCCGTGTTCTTCTCGACACCCACTGCGATCGAGCAATTTTGCAACAGGCTCAATAGGAGCAAGAAATCGCCACGGACGCACAGCGCCCTCCCGCCAACGGCCGCGAGCGGGATCGCGGAGGGCGAGGCTGCGGGAGCAACGGTCTGGACCACGACGGGCGTCGCGGTAGCCCAGATACTGGAGCCCTGGGCGTGTGGGCGCGTTGGCACCGACCCGGGCTGTCGCGGGGCGGCGCAACCGCCCGGACCAGGGCGCGTCAGGCCGGAGGTGGGATGCGGCGGCGGACGTCTTCCGCGGTGGACGGGCCCGGCTCCCATGTGGAGACCCACGCCGCGTCCGACGGCGGGGTCACGACGCCCTCCTCCAGGAAGGTGTAGCGGCCCTCCAGCACACGGCGGGCCACCTTCGCGTCGAGCGTGTCGGTGTTGTCCCACAGTGCGGCGAAAAGCGCCTCCGCGCGCAGCCGCGCCTGGCGGCAGAAGAGGTCGGCCAGCTCTACGCCCTCCGGCCGGGACGAGCGCTCGGCGCGGGCCCGCACGCACACCGCCGACATCGCGAAGAGTTCCGCTCCGATGTCGACGATCCGCCCGAGGAAGCCCTGCTTGCGCTCCAGCTTTCCCTGCCAGCGGGACATCGCGTAGAACGTCGAGCGGGCCAGCTTGCGGGAGGCGCGCTCGACGTACCGCAGGTGGCTGGCGAGCGGGCCGAACTCGCCGTATCCGGTCGGCACCTGCCCGCGCCCCACGGCGAGCGTGGGCAGCCACTTGGCGTAGAAGGCGCCCGCCTTCGCGCCCGCGCGGGCCTTGCGGCCGAGCCCGGCCTCCGGGTCTATGATGTCGCCGGCGACCGAGAGGTGGGCGTCGACCGCCTCGCGGGCAATCAGCAGGTGCATGATCTCGGTGGAGCCCTCGAAGATGCGGTTGATCCGCAGGTCACGGAGGATCTGCTCGACCTCCACCGCGCGCTCGCCCCGGGCGGCCAGCGAGTCGGCCGTCTCGTAGCCCCGGCCGCCGCGGATCTGCACCAGCTCGTCGGCCACCTGCCACGCCATCTCGCTGGCGAAGAGCTTGACCAGCGCCGCCTCGATGCGGATGTCGTTGCGGTCGTCGTCGGCGATGAGGCAGCAGAGGTCCAACATGGACTCCATCGCGTACGTGGTCGCGGCGATGAACGCGATCTTCTTGGCGACCGCCTCGTGCTGCCCGACCGGCCGCCCCCACTGGACCCGCTCGGCGGACCACTGCCGGGCCACGTTGAGCGACCACTTGCCGGCGCCGACACACATGGCCGGGAGCGAGAGCCGGCCGGTGTTGAGCGTGGTGAGCGCGATCTTCAGCCCTTTGCCGAGGCCGCCGATGACGTTCTCCTCCGGCACGAACACGCCGTGGAAGCGGGTCACGCTGTTTTCCAGCCCGCGCAGCCCGAGGAACGCGTTGCGCCGCTCGATCGTGATGCCCTCGGCGTCGCCCTCCACCACGAACGCGGTGATGCCCTTCTCCGGCACGCGCGCCATCACGACGAGCAGCGTGGCGACGGTGCCGTTGGTGGCCCACAGCTTGACGCCGTTGAGCTTGTAGCCGCCCTCGACCGGCTCGGCGATGGTGCCGAGGCGGGCCGGGTCGGAGCCGACGTCCGGCTCGGTGAGCAGGAACGCGGAGACCTCGCCGCCGGCGAGCCGGGGCAGGTACTTCCGCTTCTGATCCTCGGTGCCGAAGATCTTGAGTGGCTGCGGCACGCCGATCGACTGGTGCGCGGAGAGGAGCGCGCCGATCGAGGGGTTGACCGAGCCGGCGAGCGTGAGCGCCTTGCAGTAGTGCAAATTGGACAGCCCGAGCCCGCCGTACTTCTTGTCGATCTTCATGCCGAAGGCGCCGAGCCTGGCCAGCCCGTGGAAGACCTCGTCGGGGATGCTCGCCTCCCGCTCGATCCGCGCACCGTCTACATCAGACCGCACGTACGCGTCGAGCCTCGCCATGAACTCCTCGGCGTCGGCCACGGACTCCGGCGACGCGGCCGGCCACGGATCGATCAGATCGAGCCGGAACCGCCCCAGGAACAACTCCTTGCCGAAGCTCGGCTTGCGCCACTCCGACTCGCGCGCGGCCTCGGCGACCTGCCTGGCCTGCTTTTCCGAAACGGTCGCGGTCACGGCATACCCCCTTGACGAGGACGGCTTACTGCCACGCTACCCGTAGGTATTACCCGACGGTAGGGTTCTCGTCCGGCCCGTCCCGGTCGTCCCGTCGCAGCAGAGGGAACAGGCCCCACAGCATCAGGAACCACACGGCGGTGATGCCGCTCAACAGCCACGCGACCCAGCGTTCGAGGATGAAGTCGGTGATCAGCAGCACCGCGCTCACCATCGCCACCAGCATGAACGCCAGCCCGCCGGTGGCCATGCGGTGCGCCGAGCGGACCAACTCGGGCTTGCGGCCGCGCTGGAAGAGCATCCGGTGGTACGCCACGGGCGCGATGAGCATCGCGGCCGCACCGGCTGCGGCGAGCAGCGCGACGACGTACACGTCCTTCTGGAACTGGCTCACCTTCTCGAAGCCGACGCTGAACGGCAGGGTCAGCAGGAAGGCGAACAGGATCTGCACACCGGTCTGCGCGACGCGAAGCTCCTGTAGCAGATCGGCGAAGTTACGCTCGTAGCGTTCCTTGTCGGTCTCCGGCACGCCGCCGACAGTGCCCGCCCGGCTTCAAGATCAAACCCAGCTACGCGCCGCGCCGGATCCGCCCCGCGTATCGGGCTTCCAGCGCGTGGTTGTGCTCGTCGCCGCCGGGGATGTTGGCGGAGAGATAGACCGGCGGCACCTCGCCCGCGTCGACCATCCGCCGCACCACCTCGGCCACGACCTGCTGGGCCAGCAACGCCGCGGTGATCGAGGAGATCGCGCCGACCGCGCCGCCGCCGGGCAGCGGGAGGGTCGCGTCGCCGTACGGCGCGCCGTTGTCGAGCACCACGTCGGCGATGTCGGCCAGCTTGCGCCCGGACGGATGGCGCGAGTCGACGCCCGCCGAGTGGGCCAGCGAGGTGACCGCCACCAGCCCGTGCCCGCGCTCCTTGACCAGCGTCGCGAACTCCACGATGGAGCCGTTGACGCCCGAGTTGGAGGCGAGGACGAAGACGTCGGCGGGCTGGACCGGCGCCAGCGCGTACAGCCGGTGCGCCACCGACGGGTCGCGCTCCAGCATCGGCCCGAGCACGCTGGGCGGCTCGCCGCCGAAGAGCACCAGGTCGCGCAGCGCGATCCGGTTGGTGGGCACCAGCCCGCCGGCCCGCCCGGCGACCTCCATCGCGAAGGCCTCGGAGTGCCCACTGCCGAACGCGTGCACCACTCCCCCGGCCCGCACCGCCGCCACGATCAGCTCGGCGGCCCGATCGACTCCCGCACGCTGGCCGGCCGCCACGCGCTCCATCGTGGACACCGCCACGCGCAGGTAGCTCTCCGCGCTCAGCTCACTCATACTGCTGCTTCGGCGGGTCGATCTCGGTCCATGTCTCCACCTCGATGAAGGGGATCGTCTCCTCGTTGACCGGGTCGCTCATGGTCTGCTCGGTGTACTTGCCGACCACCTCGACCCAGGCGTCGTTGGCCAGCGCGGCCGGCGCGTTGCCGGACATGCCCAGCTTGATCGGGCGGCCGTCGGCGGCGCAGCAGCTCAGGATGATCCGGGCCAGGATCGGCTCGCCGTTGGGCCCACGCGCGATGAAGCCGGTCAGCTGCACCCTGCGGTCGCCGAGCGAGACGCCCTTGTCGAACACCGCCCGGGAGGCGTAGTCGAGCACGCTGATCTTGGCGGGATCGCCGGCCGGGAGCGGCGGGTAGTCGGAGATCTGCTGGCTGGAGAGGGCGGTGCCGGACTGTCCCGCCGCGTACGACCCGAGCGCCGGCGGGGCGACCAGCAGCAGCCCCAGCACCGGCAGGAGGAGCAGCCAGCCGACCCACGGCTCGCGGTGCGGCTTGCCGTCACCGTGGTCGTGGCCGTGGTCGTGCGCGCCGGCGTGGGCCTCGGGGTCGTGCTGGCCGCCCCCCGCTCCCCCCGCGAGGCGCCCAGCGAGCCGGCGCCATCCGCCCTCGCCGCCCCGCTCCTCGGCTTGGCCGTTGCCTCCCGAGGGGCGCAGCACCTCGTGGACGAGCGTCATCACCGCCGCCGCGATCAGCGCGACTCCGGCCGCGATGAGGAACGGCTGGAGCGACTCCTTCACGTACCGCAGGTACATGTCGGTCACGCTGGCCCGCACGATCGCGCCGCCGAGCAGCAGCATCACGACAGCCTGAGCCTGCCGGTTCACCGGACCACCGCCCCTCGCGTCGCCAAGAACCCGAACGCGCCAACTCGTTCGTTCACAGTGCTTGCTGGGTTCGCTCGCTCGTGCGGCGCCAAAGGCGACGCCTTCCCTCGCAGGCCCGAAACCCCGACTCCGTCGGCGGGCCCGCTCAGTCCAGACGCCGCCGCGCCAACTCGCTCGCTCACAGGATCACCGCCCCCACACCGACGGCGACGAGGATCGCGATCGCGAACGTCGCCGGCGCGAACCGGAACGCGAACCGGCGGCCGAACACGCCGGTCTGCATCGAGATCAGCTTGAGGTCGACCATCGGGCCGACGACCAGGAAGACCAGCCGAGAGGTGAGCGAGAACTGGGAGAGCGAGGCGGCCACGAACGCGTCCGCCTCGGAGCAGATCGAGAGCAGCACGGCGAGCACGGCCAGCGCCAGCACCGAGAGCACCGGATTGTCGGCGAGGGTCTGGAGCCACCGCTCGGGCACCACGACGTTGATGGTGGCGGCGGCCATCGCACCGATGACGAGAAAGCCGCCGGCGTGCACCACGTCATGGCGCACCGAAGCCCAGAAGGCCCGCCCCTTGGGCATGCCGTCGACGTCGGGGCGGTGCGGCAGCCGGATCCACTCGGCCTTGCCCAGCCGCAGCCAGAGCCAGCCCATGATCATGGCGACGACCAGGCTGGCCACGCCGCGGGCGACCACCATCTCGGGGTTGTTGGGGAAGGCGACCGCCGTGGCGGCCAGCACGATCGGGTTGATCGCCGGGGCGGCGAGCAGGAACGCCAGCGCCGCCGCCGGCGTGACCCCGCGGCGCATCAGCGAGCCCGCGATCGGCACCGCGCCGCACTCGCAGCCCGGCAGCACGACACCGGCGCAGCTCGCCACCGGTACGGCGAGCGCGGGATGGCGGGGCAGCGCGCGGGCCCAGAAGGAGCGGGGCACGTACACGGCGATGATGGCGGAGAGCATCACGCCGAACACCAGGAACGGCACCGCCTGCACCATCACCGACACGAAGACGGTGGTCCAGGTCTGGAGGCGGGGGTCGGAGATGGCGTCGGCGACCGGCCCCCGGAAGACCACGAGGAGCACGAGCAGCACCGCGAGGATCTCGACCGATCCGATGCGGTCGCCGAAGATCCGCCGGCGAGGCTCGGTGGGCGGTGGCTCGTCCGGGGCGGCTGGCGAGGTCCAGTCGATCTCGTCGCCGTCCGGCTGCGCGTTACGCGCGGTAGCGCGGTCTGCGGCGGTCACAGCAGGCGAATCCCTTCGGTGCGGCATCCGGCGAAAACGCTCCGCAGCGCTCCACGTCTCCGCGGTGCCCCCACGCACGGCGCCGCCTCAGGGTAGCCCATGTGTGAGCTGCAAACCATTTTCAATCACCTCTTGACGTCTGTCTTGGCAGGTGACAGGCGCCACCGCGCCATTCAAATCGAGAAACCTTCGGTGTTAACGTGAGCGGAAACAACCGACAGGGGAGCGCACAGCGCTGAGAGTGTGGTTGCCGCGAGGCGGTCGCAGACCCTCGAACCTGATCTGGGTAATGCCAGCGCAGGGAGTCGATTCTCAGGCTCGCCGATGGCCGGCGTGCGTCTTCTCCTGGTTCGCGAGGACTGGGAGGTTCCACATGAACAACAACCGTTGGCGCACCGTCGACGTCGTGGTCGCGGCCGTGCTGGGCGTCGCGTTCGGCGTCATCTTCTGGGCGTGGAGCCTGCTGTGGGATGGTCCGGCCAGTGCCATCCCGCTGCCCGGGCGGGCGCTCATCTACGGCATCTGGCTGGTGCCGGCGGTGCTCGGCCCGCTGGTCATCCGCAAGCCGGGCGCGGGCGTGTTCACCGAGTTCGTGGCGGCGACCGTCTCCACCTTCTTCGGCTCGCCGTGGGGCCTGATCACGCTGCTGTACGGCCTGTTCCAGGGCATCGCCGGCGAGTTCGCGTTCGCCGCGACCGGCTACCGCCAGTGGCGCCTGCCCACCGCGATCGTCGGCGGCGCGCTGGCCGGCGGCGCGGCCACGCTGCTCGACCTGATCAACTACTACCCCGAGACGAGCGCCGGCTGGAAGTGGGGGTACACCGGTCTCCTGGTGCTCAGCTCCGCCATCATCGCCGGCGTCGGCGGCTGGCTGCTCACCCGCGCGCTCGCCCAGACCGGTGTGCTCGACCGGTTCCCGGCCGGCCGCGACCGGGTCGCGGTGTGAGCCGGGTCGCTTGATCCGGGCGAAGGGCTTCGGCTGGCGGCACGCGGGCCGCAAGGCGTGGGCGGTCCGCGGCCTCGACCTGCGCGTCGAGCGGGGCGAGCGGGTCCTGCTGCTCGGCCCGTCCGGCGCGGGCAAGAGCACGCTGCTCGCCGGGCTGGCCGGGCTGCTCGCCGCCGACTCCGGCGAGCGGGAGGGCACGGTCGAGGTCGACGGCCGGGTCGGCATCGTCTTCCAGGACCCGGAGACCCAGCTGGTGATGGCGCGGGCCGGCGACGACGTGGCGTTCGGGCTGGAAAACCACGGCGTGCCGGCCGCCGAGATCTGGCCGAGGGTCGACGCGGCGCTGGCCAGGGTCGGCTTCCCGTACGGCCGGGACCGCTCCACCGCCGCCCTCTCCGGGGGCGAGCAGCAGCGCCTGGCGCTGGCCGGCGCGCTCGCCCTCCGCCCGGAGGTGCTGCTGCTCGACGAGCCCACCGCCAACCTCGACCCCGCCGGCGCCGACCTCGTACGCACCGCGCTCCGCGAGGCGGTCGACCCCGGCACCACCGTCGTCCTCGTCGAACACCGCGTCGCCGAGGCACTCCCGCTCGTCGACCGGGTCGTCGTGCTCGATCCGGGCGGCGGCCTCCGCGCCGACGGACCGCCCGACGAGGTGTTCGCCGCGCACGGCGACCGGCTCGCCGAGGAGGGCGTGTGGGTCCCGGGCCGCGAGGTGCCGCCCCGGCGCGCGAGCGCGCCGCCGGGAGACGCACTGCTCTCCGCCGAACGGGCCACCATCCGCGACCGGTTGGCCGCCGTCGATCTTCTGGTACGAGCCGGGGAGGCACTCGCCATCCTCGGTCCGAACGGCACGGGGAAATCCACGCTGGCGCTGCTGCTCGGCGGACTGCTCAAACCGGACGGTGGGCGGATCACCGCCACGCCAGCGCTCGCCGGTGCCGACGCCGCCACTCCCCCGCACCGCTGGCGGGCACCGGCGCTCGCCCGGCGGATCGGGTCGGTCTTCCAGGACCCGGAGCACCAGTTCGTGACCTCCACTGTGTACGACGAGCTGGCGCTCGGCCCCCGCCGCACCGGCGTGCCCGAGGCGGCGGTCGCCTCCACAGTGGATGAGCTGCTGGCGCGGCTGCGGCTGGACCGGCTGGCCGGCGCCAACCCGTACACCCTCTCCGGTGGCGAGGCGCGGCGGCTGAGCGTGGCGACGGCGCTGGCGGCAGCCCCGGCGCTGCTGGTCCTGGACGAGCCGACGTTCGGGCAGGACCGGCGCACGTGGATCGAGCTGGTCGACCTGCTCGCCGGCCTGCGCGAGGAGGGGCGCGGCATCGTCACCGTGACCCACGACCCCGCCTTCGTCACGGCCCTCGCCGACCGGACGGTGCACCTGTGAACGAGCGAGCCGACGCCCCCGGCGCCGCAGTGCGCGCGCCCTTCGCGCGGCGCAATCCGGTCGCGAAGCTGGCCGCCGCGCTGGTCTTCACGGTCGCGCTGGTCACCACGCTCGACCCGGTGCCGCCCGCCGTGGCGATCGCGGTCGAGCTGGCCCTGGCGCCGCTCTTCGGTGTCCGGTACGGCACGCTCGCCCGCCGGGCCTGGCCGCTGCTGATCAGCGCCGCCGGCGTCGCGCTGACGATGGTGCTCTTCGCCGCCAACCGCACCGGCGACCTGCTCCTGAGCATCGGGCCGGTCGACCTCACCACGAGCGTGCTCAGCAGCGCGCTCGGGCTGTCGTTGCGGGTGATCGCGATCGCACTTCCCGGCGTGCTCGTCTTCGCCTCCACCGACCCGACCGACCTCGCGGACGCGCTGGTTCAGAACGTACGCGCGCCGTACCGCTTCGCGATCGGCACGCTCGCCGCGTTCCGGCTCGTACCGCTGCTCAGCCAGGAGTGGCAACTGCTCCGGCTCGCCCGGCGGGCCCGCGGTGTGGATGCCGGCGGCAATCCGGTCGCCGCGCTGCGGATCTTCGTCTCCACCGCGTTCGGGTTGCTGGTGGGGGCGATCCGGCGGGGTACCCGACTGGCGGTGGCGATGGACGCGCGCGGCTTCGACCGGACCGGGCCGCGCACGCGCGCCCGCGAGCAACGCTTCCGCCCCGCCGACGCGGTCTTCGTGGCCGGCGCGCTGCTGCTCGCCGCGGCCGTGCTGCTGACGGGCGCCGCGACATAGGCACCAACCATGCTGGATCGAGAGTTCCCCAACCCCACGCCCTGCTGTGGCGGCGCACACTGACGGTCGCCCCGCCGCCTGGCACCATCGACTGATGCGCCTGGTCATGTGGGACATCGACTACACGCTGCTGTCCGCCGGGAGCGTCGCCCGGCTGGCGTACGCTCCCGCCTTCACCGCGGTCACCGGCGTCACCTGGCGGCAGATGGCACAGCCGGGCGGGCGCACCGACCGCGACATCGCGGTGGAGACCTTCGCGATGCACGGCATCGACGACTGCGAGCCGCATCTGGAGCGGTTCTTCACGATGTTCGCGGCCGAGTTCGCCGCCCGCCGCGAGCTGCTGCTCCAGGAGGGCCGCGTGCTGCCCGGCGCCCGCGAGATCCTGGTCGAGCTGAGCACGCGCCCGCACATCGTGCAGACGCTGGTGACCGGCAACATCCGCGCGGTGGCGCTGGACAAGCTCTCGGCCTTCGACCTGGCCGGGCTGGTCGACTTCGACATCGGCGGCTTCGGCACCGAAGACGTCGTGCGCGCGACACTGGTGCGGCGCTCGCTCGAGCGGGCCGCGGCCAAGCACGGCCGCCCGTTCGAGCCGTCCGAGGTGCTGGTGGTCGGCGACACCGTGCACGACGTCAACGCCGCGCTGGCCAACGGGGTGACCGCGGTGGCCGTGGCGACCGGCGGCACCGACGCGGCGACGCTGGCGGCGGCCGGGGCCCACGTGGTGCTCGACGACATGAGCGACATCGACGCTGTGGTCGCGCTACTCGCTGGCGTGCACTGACCGGAGAGGCCTCGGGTCGGAAACCCCTTGGGGGGCCTGTGCGCCCTGTGGGAGCGGTTCCAGAATCTGGTAGCAATCCAGGTTGGCCGATATATGGCCCGTTCTCACAACGCTCCGGCAAGGCGGCACCCCGTTCTTCGGCTTCATCTTCGATCCGGCCGGCGAAGGACAGGCCGACCCCGTGGACCTACGCGGTGGTGCCCGCGCTCCGCGCAGGTTCGTGGGCTGGCAGACGTTCTTCGACTTCGGCGACGACCAGACCCAGCACGTACGCCCCAACAAGCGGATCGACACCAAGATCTCGACTCCGCTCTTCAACCTGCCGCTCGGCGCCATCGCCAGCGGTGACCCGCCGACCTCGCTGGCGACCCGCAACCTGTTGCGCACCATGACCTGGGGCGTACCGGCCGGGCAGCTCATCGCCCAGCGGATGGGGTATCCGCAGCTCATGCTCCAGGAGCTGGCCGGCTACGGCGTAGCGTTGGAAAACCACACCCCGCTCTGGTACTACGTGCTGGCCGAGGCGGAGCGGACCACCAACGGTGTCACGCTCGGCCTCTGCGGCGGGCGGATCGTGGCCGAGGTCTTCATCGGCCTGCTCCAGCTCGACTCCGCCGGCTACCTGCGACTCCAGCCCAACTGGACGCCTACGCTGCCGTCCGCCACGCCCGGCACGTTCCGGATGGCCGACCTGCTCAGGTGGGCGCGGGTCGACCCGGCGAGTCGGGGCCAGTAGCTCGCGCCCCCCGGCGGGGCGCGGGGCACAGGAAACGTGGGTGCGCTCGGCGTGGGGCCGGGCGCACCCGCCTCCAGCCCATCAGCCGAGCAGCCGCCGCACGTGGGCGTCGAGAAGATCTCCGCCGTAGCGGACAACCCCGTCCCGATGCACCACCCCGCAGGTCGCCCGGTCGAACTGGACCACCATGGTCTCGCTGCCGCCCATCAGCACAAGCTCCAGAAACGGCCCTCGCTCAGACCCGCAGTCGCCGGTCGACTTCGTCGCCGGGAGTGAGTTGAGCCGTTCGACGAGTGCGGCGGACGAGTCGCCGTCGAGGACCCGCGCTGGTCCCCGGCCGTCCTTCTCGACGGCCTCGCCGCAGAGTCGCACCGTCAGGTATCTCGTCTCCGGCACCAGCGGACCCGACCGCGTGCCCTCCACAATCGCGGGCATGGCTGATGAAGGTGGACACGGGACAGTGCCCGTGTCCACCTCGCCCAACCGGCCCGGTCTCGGCAACCACGCGGTCACCGCGACCACGGCGACCACACCCAGTGCCGTAATCGCCACAGCGCCTGCGATCATCCAGCGTCCACGCGCACCCGACACCGCATGAGGCTTGACCTTCGTCGCCGGTTTGCGCATTTACTCAGCTTACCTCCTACTAACTTCCTACGAAACAATGAGCGATCCACCAAAGGCGCTCAGGATCCGTGGCGTCTCCGTCCAGTAGACATATTCGTAGCCACCGTCCACTTCGCCCGATGCGGCGCTCAAAATGCCTCGGCTCTCCAGCACTCCGTCACTACCGGTACGCCATACCGGCCCGCCGCTGTCACCGTGGTCACCGATGGCGCAGCCATCGCAACGCCAACCGACCGCGCCTCGCCGCAAATTTCCCTCGAGCGTGTACTCGAAGTCGTCCTCGACGACCTGCCACTATTTGTGCGGCTGCTTCATATCCGTCGCGTACACCACGAGTGCATTTTTCGCCGGATACACCTGCAGCCCGGCGAAGGTGTCCTGGTAGCTTGTCCGGCCCAGCTCTCCGACCGCCGCTGCCAATTGGTCAACGGCAGGTCCAGCCGGGAAGTTGTGCCCAGTTGGCACCTTGGGATCCTCAGCCCAGGCCGGAGCGACCGGGACAAGGACACTGGCGCCTACAACAAAGACCGAAAGTGCGACCGAGATCTTAAGGCGTAATCTCACGAAAAGCCTTTCCCTCGATCGATTGTCTGGCCCCGCGTCGATGCGGAACCTAGGACGAGAATCCAGCTCGGGCACCCGCGCGTCGTCCCTCAATCAGCCATATTCCGCACAGCGGACCTCAATCGAAGGACTTATTCAAGTATCCGGCTGCCACTTACGCTCGTGAATCCGCCCACGCGGAGTGCGCAGCATCTGAAGAACGCCTTTCGCCCCCTTGCTGAACCTTGCGTCCCGCGGTAGTGGGCCCTCCGAACATTCACGATGCCCGGCGGTCGATGTCCCCCGGTATCACCCGGTACCAGGGGCCTGTCGCGGCTCTACACCACGCGGATAAGGCACCCCTCGCGAGTCCTGGGTGTCGATCATGTTTGGATGGGTGTATGCCCAACCCCGAGCGCCGTGACCTGCCGGCTCGTCGTCGTGGGGCACGCGACCGGTGGGTGCCGGTGGCGGAGCTCTCGACGATGGCGCGCGCGTTGCTCAGCGACGATCTCGGCGGCCGCGACGTCGTGCCCGAACACGTCGCCGACCGGGTCACCGAGCGGGCCGACGAGTGGCTCGCGCACGGGTTCACCGTCGAGACCGTCCGGGCCTGGCAGGACCTGCCGCCGGCCGCCGCTGCGTACCTGGCCGAGCGAGGCGTCGAGCCCCGCGTGCTCGACCTGCCGGTGGACGCCTTCCCCGGCGCCGCCGCCCCCGTGCCGCTGCGGATCGCGATCAGCACCGAGCGGATCCCGGTCGAGCGGGCGTACGAGTTGCTTGTCCTCACCGGCGAGCACCAACCCGCGGCACCACCGCCGGCGCCACCACCCCCACCTCCCCCGCCCCCGTCCGACCGGCCAGCGCCGCGCCCGGTCGCGCCGGTCCTCTTCTCCCACGCCCGTCCAGAGGAGGACCATAAACGACCGTGAGTATCGTCGATGCCCTGCTGCGTTCGGAGGAGCCCACCATCCGGTGGAAGGTGCGCACGCGGGTGCTCGGTGAGGCCACGGACGGCCCGACCGCGCGCAAGCTGCGCGAGGCGATCCGCCAGTCACCGCGCGTGCGGCGCCTGCTCGCCGCCCGCGACGCGGATGGGCGGATCACCAACCCCAAGCAGGTGTACGCCAAGTGGCACGGCGCCCACTGGGTCCTCGCCGCCCTGGCCGACCTCGGCTACCCGCCCGGCGACGAGTCCCTGTACCCGCTGCGCGACCAGGTGCTGCGCCGGTGGCTGCGCGACGTCGAGGTGCCCCAGGTCCAGGGGCGCTACCGCCACTGCGCCTCCCAGCAGGGCAACGCGCTGCGCTACCTGACCGCGCTCGGGATCCTCGACGGCGGCGACGCCCGTACGCTCACCGAGCGCCTCGTGCGGTGGCAGTGGCCCGACGGCGGATGGAACTGCGACCGCAACCCCACCGCGCAGACCTCGTCGTTCATGGAGACGCTGCTGCCGATGCGCGGCCTGGCCCGGCACGACCGCGCCGCCGCCACGCGCGCCGCCGAGGTCTTCCTGCTTCGCAGGCTGGCCTGGCGGCGGGCCGACGGCGCGCTCGTCCATCCCGACTTCGCCCGGCTGCACCATCCGCTGTACTGGCACTACGACGCGCTCGGCGGCCTGGTGGGCATGGTCGAGGCGGGCACGATCGGCGATCCCCGGTGCGCCGACGCGCTCGACCTGCTCGAGTCGAAGCGACTGCCCGACGGCGGCTGGCCGGCCGAGAAGGCGTTCACCACCAAGGCCGGCGACCCGCTCGACTGGGGTCCCACCGGCACCGGCCGCGCCAACGAGTGGGTCACCGCCGACGCGCTCGCGGTGCTGGCCGCCGCCGGCCGCTTCAGACCGTAGGGGCGACCGGGTTGGGCAGCGCACCGCCGAAGCGCCGGTCGCGCTGGGCGTAGAGCTCGCAGGCGTACCAGAGGTGGCGCCGGTCGAAGTCGGGCCAGAGCGTGTCGAGGAAGACCATCTCCGCGTACGCCGACTGCCACAGCAGGAAGTTGGACGTGCGCTGCTCGCCGGAAGGGCGCAGGAAGAGGTCTACCTCGGGCACCTCGGGGTGGTAGAGGTATCGCGCGATGGTCTTCTCGTTGACCTTGTCGGGCGAGATCTTGCCGGCCGCGACGTCACGGGCGATCGCGGCGGCCGCGTCGGCGATCTCCGCCTGCCCCCCGTAGTTGACGCAGAACTGGAGCGTCAGCGTCGAGTTGCCCCGGGACATCTCCTCGGCGGTGACCAGCTCGGAGATCACGCTCTTCCACAGCCGGCCGGCCCGACCGGACCACACCACGCGGACGCCCAGGTCGACGAGCTGGTCGCGACGCCGGCGGATCACATCGCGGTTGAAGCCCATGAGGAAGCGGATCTCCTCGGGCGAGCGCCGCCAGTTTTCGGTCGAGAAGGCGTACGCCGAGAGGTACGGGATGCCCAGCTCGATCGCGCCCTCGACCGTGTCGAAGAGCGAGTATTCGCCCTGCTCGTGCCCCTTTGTCCGAGCCAGGCCGCGCTCCTTGGCCCACCGCCCGTTGCCGTCCATCACGATCGCGATGTGCCGCGGCAGGCTCTCCTTGGGCAGCGCGGGCGGGCGCGCCCCGGAAGGATGCGGCGTCGGCGCCATCGGCGGCCGGCGTCGAAACGATCGAACCACTGTCATTAACCCCTATCCACCAGCGGCAGCGAGCGTAGCGCGCGCTCGAGGTGCCACTGCAAATGCGCCGCGACCAGCCCACTGCACTCGCGGCGGCTGGCCGTCTCCGCGGCGTCCGCCACGCGCCAGTCACCCGACGTGAGGGCGGACATCAGGTCGAGCGTGGCCGGCGCCGGATGGGCCGATCCTGGCGGTCGGCAGTCCGGGCACACACAACCCCCGGCGGGTACGGAGAACGCGCCGTGCCGCCCCGGCGTGCCGCACACCGCGCACTCGACCAGGGCCGGCGCCCAGCCGGCGACGCCCATGCCGCGCAGCAGGTAGGCGTCGAGGACCAGCGTGCTGGCGTGCGTCCCCTCGGCCAGCGCGCGCAGGGCTCCGAGCGTGAGCAGGAACAGGCGCAGCGTCGGCTCGTGCTCCACCGGGGTGAGCCGCTCGGCCGTCTCCGCGATCGCGCTCGCGGCGGTGTAGCGCGGGTAGTCGTCGAGGAACCGCTTGCCGTACAACTCGATGCCCTCGACCTGGCTCACCGTGTGCAGCGAGGCGCCCTCGGCGAGTTGGAGGTCGACGTGCCCGAAAGGCTCCAACCGGGCGCCGAAGCGGGACGTGGTGCGGCGGACCCCTCGGGCCACCGCCCGCACGCGGCCGTGGCGGCGGGTCAGCAGCGTGATGATGCGGTCGGACTCGCCCAGCTTCTGCACGCGCAGCACCACCGCGTCATCGCGGTAGAGCGGGCGGCGAAATCCGGGCATCGCCTCATTCTCCCCTACGTTGTAATCAGGGTCGCCTCGGTGACCACTCCTGATGTGTCCCGGATGGTCCCGCCCGTAGCGTTCTCATCATGGATCCCCGAAAGCTGCTCGCCGTGGTCCTGGTCGCCGCCGCCGGTCTGGTCGGCTGCTCCGGCGTAGCGCAGACCCGCCTCGACTACGGCAACACCGAGGAGGTGGCGATCAAGGAGATCGTCATCGAGCCAGGCGCGGGCAACGTCACGATCCGCGCCACCGACACTCAGCAGGTCGACATCCAGCGGGTCGTCCGCTACACCGGCGACGAGCCCGACACGGCGTACCGGATCACCGGCGAGGTGCTCCAGATCGACCTCGAGTGCGGGCGCATGTGCAGCGTCGACTACGAGATCACGGCGCCCAAGGACGTGGCCGTCCGCGGCGAGGTCGGCTCGGGCGACGTCTCCCTCACCGGCGTCTCCACCGTCGACCTGCGGACCGGCTCGGGCGAGGTGGGCATCACGGAGGCGTCCGGCGCGGTGAAGGTGCACACCGGCTCCGGCGACATCACGATCGTCGACGTGGCCGGTGGCCTCGACGTCCGCACCGGCTCGGGCAACATCGACGCGCGCCGCCTGGGCGGGACGAAGAACGCGGTCCGCGCCGGCTCCGGCGACGTGACGCTCACGCTGGCCAGGAGCGGTGCGGTGCAGATCAACACCGGCAGCGGCAACGTCGACGTGTCCGTACCGGCCGGCTCCTACCGCATCGACGCGCGCACCGGCTCCGGCGAGAAGGTGCTCGGCGCGACGAGTTCGCCCTCCGGCGAATTTCTGCTCGACCTGGAGACCGGCAGCGGCGACATCACGCTCCGGGAGGCGTGAGGCAGGCCCCGATCCGTGCGGTGGCGCCCGCCGGGCAGCAGCACCGGGCGCCGCCGCGCGGAGACGTCCTCGACCCAGCCGAAGAGCGCCACCGCGACCCCCACCAGCAGCGTCACCACCGCCAACCGCGCGCTCACCCCGAGCGTGAAGACCGTCGCCACACCGATGACGATCGGCATGTGCCACAGGTAGATGGTGAGCGCGCGGCTGTTGAGCACGGTGATCGCGCGCAGCAGCCCGGCCCGCCGCTCCAGCCACGCCGTGGTCGCCGGCGCGAAGCCGAGCAGCACGAGGATGAACGCGGCCGACCACAGCGCGTTGCCCAGCCGGATGTCGTTCAGGTCGTAGCCGCGCGGCCCGGGATGCGTGATGATCCACGCCGCGCCAGCCGCCGCCAGTACCCCGACGAACGGCGCCAGCACGCGCCACGACAGCCGCCGCAGCATCCCGTCGTGGTGGGCGAAGCCGAGCAGCCACGCGCCGAAGTACAGCCCCACGTCCTTGAGCACGGCGTGCGCCGGCAGGAAGTCGAACTCGACGAGCACCAGCAGCACGTACGGCGCCGCCAGCGTCGGGATCGGAAAGCGCCGGAAGAGCGGCAGCGCGAGCGGCGAGAGCAGTACGAACCAAAGGTAGTCGCGCAGGTACCAGACGGCGCTGAGGACGAGCGCGCCCCAGTGGTTGGCGGGCGGGTCGAGCAGCGGCAGTCCCCAGAGGAGCAGCCGCCAGTTCACCGTGAGGCCGGTCAGCACCATCGCCGGTACGAACACCGCCGCCAGGACCCACAGCGCGGGGAGCAGCCGGCGCAGCCGCCGCCCGACCGCGCGTACGCCGTGACTGTCCAAAGAGGCCGCCATGAGCGATCCGGCCAGCGCGAACATGACCGACATCGCCGGAAACGCGACGGTGAGGAAAGCCCAGTGGGTGGTGTGGTAAACGACTACTCGGACGATGGCCAGTGCGCGCAGCAGATCGACGTATCTGTTTCGCATGGGTCCAATCGGGGGCCGGAGAGCAGGGGGGCGTTACCGCCCTACCCCGCAAACCAACGGATAAACCCGTACGACCGGAAACGTCTGGGTGACATAGCGCACAAAACCATCAGAAGCCGAGCTTGCGCAACTGCTTCGGGTCGCGCTGCCAGTCCTTCGCCACACGTACGTGCAGGTCGAGGTAGACCTTCGTGCCCAGCAGCGCCTCGATCTCGCCCCGGGCGCGCGTGCCGACGTCTTTGAGCCGGCTCCCCCGGGCACCGATCACGATGGCCTTCTGGCTGGTCCGCTCGACGTAGATGTCGGCGTAGACCTTCGTCAGCCCGCCCTCGCGGATCATCTCCTCGACCACCACCGCGATCGAGTGCGGCAGCTCGTCGCGTACGCCCTCCAGCGCCGCCTCGCGGACCAGCTCCGCGATCATCACGTGCTCGGGCTCGTCGGTGAGCATGTCGTCGGGGTAGAGCTGGGGCGACTCCGGCAGGTACGTGGTCATCACGTCGACCAGCGTCTCCACCTGGTATCCGGAGACCGCGCTGACCGGCACCACCTCGGCGAAGTCGGCGAGCTGGCTGACCGCGACGAGCTGCTCGGCGAGGCGCTTCTTGTCGACCAGGTCGGCCTTGGTCACGACGGCGATCACCGCGGCCTTCAGCTCGGCCAGCTCGCCGGTGATGAACCGGTCGCCCCGGCCGATCTCCTCGTCGGCGGGGATGCAGAGGCCGATCACGTCGACCTCGCTCCAGGTCTGCCGCACCAGGTCGTTGAGGCGCTCGCCCAGCAGCGTGCGCGGGCGGTGCAGGCCGGGCGTGTCCACGAGTACGAGCTGCGAGTCCTCCCGGTGCAGCACACCGCGGATGACGTGCCGCGTGGTCTGCGGCTTGTTGGACGTGATCGCGATCTTCTGCCCGACGATCGCGTTCATGAGCGTGGACTTGCCGGCGTTGGGCCGACCCACGAAGCAGGCGAAACCGGCCTTCACTCGGCGACCGTGCCGATGAGCTTGCCATCCGGGCCGGCCACGTGCACCGGCGCGTCGGCGGAGAGGTCGCGGACGGCGGCGTGCCCCGCACCGTCCAGAGTGGACGCCTCGGTCACCACCGCCGCGGCCTCGAGACGGGTCGCGCCCGCCGCCGCGGCCGAGGCGACCGCGAGCTGGAGCGCGGTGACCGTCAGTGAGGGAAGTGAGACGCTCGCCGCCGCGTACGTGCGGCCGTCCTGGTCGCGCACCGCCGCGCCCTCGACCGCCCCGATCCGGGCTCGCGCGCCACGGGCGAGCACGACCAGCTTGGTGTCTTCGGCGTCCAGGTCGGCAGGGGCGCCGACGGGGGCGCCGGCCGGCTCAGGCATCAGCGGTTTGCCTCTCTTGCTCGGGGGTTTCGGCGGGGACGTCACCGGTGGACGTGTCACGCGCCTCCGCGCGGCGGACCAGGACCGAGTCGATCCGGTTGCGCCGGCCGGTCGTGCCCTCGGCCACCATGTGCAGCCCGCTCACCGTAGCCTGTGCGCCCGGGATGGGCACGCGACCCAGCGCCTGGGCGAGCAGGCCGCCGACCGTCTCCACCTCGTCGTCGGGCAGCTCGACGCCGAACAGCTCGCCGAGATCCTCGACCGGCAGGCGGGCGGTGACCCGCACGGCGCCCCCGTCGAGCCGCTCGATCGGCGGGCGCTCCACGTCGTACTCGTCGGTGATCTCCCCGACGATCTCCTCGAGGATGTCTTCGATGGTGACCAGGCCGCCGGTGCCGCCGTACTCGTCGACCACGATCACCACGTGCGTGCGGGCCGCCTGCATCTCGGAGAGCAGGTCGTCGACCGGCTTGGACTCCGGCACGAAGCGCGCCTCGCGCATCACCTCGGCCACGGTGGCGGCCTCGGCGCCCGGGTCGCCGCTCTGAGTGCGCCGGATGACGTCCTTGAGGTAGAGCACGCCCAGCACGTCGTCGACGCTTTCGCCGATCACCGGGATGCGGGAGAAGCCGGAGCGAAGGAAGAGCGCGAGCGCCTGCCGCAGCGACTTGTGCGACTCGATCCAGACCATCTCGGTGCGCGGCACCATCACCTCGCGGGCGATCGTGTCGCCGAGCGCGAAGACCGAGTGGATCATCTGGCGCTCGCCGTGCTCCACCACGCCCCGCTGCTCGGCCAGATCGACCAGCTCGCGCAGCTCGATCTGGGTCGCGAACGGCCCCTCGCGGAAGCCCTTGCCCGGCGTGACCATGTTGCCGATCAGGATCAGCAGCGAGGCGAGCGGGCCGAGTGCCCGGCCCAGCCAGCGCACCAGCGGCGCGGTCGCGCGCCCCACCGCGTAGGCGTGCTGGCGGCCGATCGTACGGGGGCCGACGCCCACGACGACGAAGCTGACCACGGTCATCGCGCCGGCGGTGACCAGCGCGGCGGTCCAGCCGGCGCTGAACGTGTCGACCGCCACCAGCGCGACCAGCGTGGTGGCGGTCAGCTCGCAGAGGAGGCGCAGCAGCAGGAGAAGGTTGAGGTGGCGGACGACGTCGGAGGCGACGATCTGGAGCGCTCTCGCCCCGCGTACCCCCTCGCGGGCGAGCTCGGCGGCGCGGGCGGGCGAGACGGCGGCGAGCGCGGCATCGGTCATCGCCACGATGCCGGCCAGCACCACCAGGCCGGCCGCGAAGATCAGCAGTTGCAGGTCGGGTAGGCCACCGCCCCCGGCGGCGGCCGCGGCTAACGGCACGGCACTCACGGTCTCCCCTGGTTGGCTTGCGCGCGCGGCGCTGGAGGAGACGCCATCCCGGGCGGCCCCGAAGGACCACCCCGGACCCGGGCTCCGCCGGTGTGGCCGCTCACTTGACTCGGGAGGCGCGCCAGCTGGACAGCAGTCGGGCCTGTAGCGCGAACATCTCCCGCTCCTCCTCCGGCTCGGCATGGTCGTAGCCGAGCAGGTGCAGCGCACCGTGGACGGTCAGCAGGTGCAGCTCGTCGGCGGCCGAGTGGCCGGCGGTGGCCGCCTGCTTGGCCGCCACCTCCGGGCACAGCACGATGTCGCCGAGCAGCGCCGGCTCACCGGCACCGGCCTCGCCCGGGCCGTGGTCGACGCTCCCCTCGTCCATCGGGAACGCGAGCACGTCGGTCGGGCCGTCGCTGCCCATCCAACGGTGGTTGAGCTCCGTCATGTACTCGATGTCGACGAGCAGGACGGAGAGCTCGGCGAGAGGGTTTACGCCCATCTCGTCGAGCGCGTGTCGGGCCACCGCCATCACGGCGTCGGTATCGACGTTGACGCCGGACTCGTTGGCGATCTCTATGGACAACGTGCTTTCCCCCAGGGAACCTTCGGACTAGCGGCGCCGGCCGGCGCGGGCGGTGCGGCCGGGCACGGCGTGCACGCCCTGGCCATTTTGCGTCTCGCGCTCGGCATCCCACCGGGCGTAGGCGTCGACGATGTCACTGACCAGCCGGTGGCGCACCACGTCGGAGCTGGAGAGCTGGGCGAAGTGCACGTCTTCCACGCCCTCCAGGATCTCCCGCACGACCTTGAGGCCGCTCGTGGTGCCGCCGGGCAGGTCGACCTGCGTGATGTCACCGGTGACCACGATCTTGGAGCCGAAGCCGAGCCGGGTCAAGAACATCTTCATCTGCTCGGGCGTGGTGTTCTGCGCCTCGTCCAGGATGATGAACGCGTCGTTGAGCGTGCGCCCCCGCATGTACGCCAGCGGGGCGACCTCGATCGTGCCGGCCTGCATCAGCCGCGGGATCGAGTCGGGGTCGAGCATGTCGTGCAGCGCGTCGTAGAGCGGCCGCAGGTATGGGTCGATCTTCTCGTAGAGCGTGCCGGGCAGGAAGCCCAGCCGCTCGCCCGCCTCGACCGCCGGCCGGGTCAGGATGATGCGGTTGACCTGCTTGGCCTGGAGCGCCTGCACGGCCTTCGCCATGGCCAGGTACGTCTTACCCGTGCCGGCCGGACCGATGCCGAAGACGATGGTGTGCCCGTCGATCGCGTCGACGTAGCGCTTTTGCCCGAGCGTCTTGGGACGGATGGTGCGCCCGCGCCGGGAGAGGATGTTGAGCGTGAGGACCTCGGCGGGCCGCTCGGTCGTGCCCTGCTCGAGCATGCCGACGGTACGCCGGACAGCATCGGTGGTCAGTGTCTCACCTTTCTCGATCAACTCGAGCAGCTCAGTGAATAGGCGCTCGGCCAGCGCGTTGTCGGCCGGCGCCCCGGTTACGGTGATCTCGTTACCCCGCACGTGCACGTCGCTCGTGAGTGAACGCTCGATGAGCCGGAGAATCTCATCCCCGGCACCGAGCAGGTTCACCATGATCTGCGAGTTAGGAACCGTGATCTTGGTCTGCACGTGGGTCTGCCCGGAGGGGGATGTCGTGGTCATAGATCGGCCCGTGGGCCAACGCCACCTGCTCTCGGTCTCAGTGTCGCGCCCGGTGGCACGACGTGCGGAACTGCTCCATCGTATCGGCTCAACGCCCTGACCACCGCGCCCATTTCCGCGCGGGAACGCGGTGGTCAGGGAATTTTCGAACCGGACAAAACCATCGATACCCCACCTTGACCGGGGCGGGCACCGTCAGTCGCCGGAGAAGGTCTGCTGGTCGCGGGTGAAGCGGTAGGTCGCCCAGTGCATCCGGACCACGGTGCCGTCGGCCGCGCGGGTGAGGCGCAGCAGCTCGCCGACCTCCCGCCCGGAGACGCCACGCAGCACGTCGGGGTGGCCCGGCTCGGGCGCGAAGACGGCCGGCGGGCGGGTCGGCGGGTCGTCCGCGCCCCGGGCCCGCAGCACGCCGTCGCGCCAGAAGAAGACGTACTCGAAGCCCTCTCCCCACCAGCGGCCCAGCACCGACCGGTACGCCTCCGGGGCCGGCTCGCCCGGCGTCCACGGCGGGACCTCCGCCGGGTCCTCCTCCACGGCGGCGGACAGCAGCCGGTGGGCGAGCTCGATGGTGGCGACCGCCGTGCCGGAGGAGCCCAGCACGGCACAGCCCATCGCGCGGGGCGTGCCGTCGCCGAGCCCGGCCGGTGCGGGGCGGCGGCCGTACACACCGGCGAGGAAGCCCGGCATCGCGCCGTCGTGTCCGACGTGGACGATCCGCTCGCCCTGCGGCACCAGGATCAGGCCGAGCCCGAAGCCGGCACTCCACAGCGTCTCGTCGGTCGTCGTGAGCGGCCAGCGCATCTCGTCCAGAGTCGAGGCGGCGAGCACCGCGCCGTCCGGGTCGAGCGCGGTCGGGTCGGCGAGGAACGCGCCCCACCGGGCCATGTCGCCGGCGGTGCTCCACAGCTGCCCGGCCGGCCCCACGCCGGCGAAGTCGGTGGGCGGCTCGGGCTTGGCGTGGTCGCTGTACGCCTCCACGAGGTAGCCGGTCACCGCCCGGTCGGTGGGCTGGACGGTCGTGGCGGAGAGGCCGAGCGGGCGCAGGACGCGGTCTTCGAGCACCTCGCCCCACGTACCCCCGCGCAGCCGGGCCACCGCGTGCCCGAGCAGCGACATGCCCAGGTTGGAGTAGTGGAAGCGCCGGGCCGTCGGCAGCACGCGCTCGGCCCGGTCGAGCTCGGCGAGCAGCCGGTCGGCGTCCGGCGCGAGCAGCGTGTCCCACACGTCGCCGAACGGCTCGCGCTGGAGCCCCGACGTGTGCGAGAGCAGGCGGCGCAGCGGCAGGTCGCCGTACGCGGGCAGGTCGAGGTGGCGGCCGATCGGGTCGTCGAGGTCGAGCAGGCCGTCGTCCCGGGCCTGGAGCACGAGTACGGCGGTGAAGGTCTTCGTCACCGACCCGATGCGAAACTGGCTCTCCGCCCCGGCCGGGCCGACCTGGTGCTCCCACAGCGGCCGGTCGGCGCGGTGCAGGGCCGCCGCCAGCGCCGGTACGCGCGCCTCGGCCTGCACGCGCCGCACCATCGTGGCCAGCTTCTTCGACATCTGGGCTCCCTCGGCGCTCACTTCGCGATCATCGGGCCCAGCGGCTCACCGCCGAGCACGTGCGCGTGCACGTGGAAGACCTCCTGGCCGGCGTACGGCCCGGTGTTGAAGATGACCCGGAAGCCGCCGTCGAGCAGCCCTTCGGCCTCGGCCACAGCGCCGGCCGCGGCCAGCACCTCGCCGGCGAGCGCCGGGTCCGCCTTGCCGAGCGCGGGGAGGTCGGCGTGGTGTGCCTTCGGGATCACGAGCACGTGCACGGCAGCCTTCGGACCGATGTCACGGAAGGCGAGCGTGGTGTCGGTCTCGTACACCTTCGCGGCGGGAATGTCGCCAGCGACGATCTTGCAGAAGAGGCAGTCGGTAGTGGTCACGTCCGCCGATCGTAGTCCCGGCACTTCCTGGCCGGGATGACCCGGAAGGTATGACGTAGCTGGGATGCCATCGACTCATTGCCATCTCTAAATTGCTGTCCGTACGCTCCCCGCATCCGTGACATGCGCGCGCTCACAAGGTGCGCCATCCGTGTGGGGAGGATTCATGGTTCACTGGCGCAAAGCAGTGGGGGCGATCGCCGCGGCGCTGGCGGTGGGCAGCTTCACCGTCGCCGTACCGGCCGCGCCGGCCGCCGCGACGGACATCACGCCGTTCGTGGTCGGTGGCACGCGAGCCGCGCAGGGCGAGTTCCCGTTCATGGTGCGGCTGTCGATGGGCTGTGGCGGGGCGCTCTACAGCCCGCGCCTGGTGCTCACCGCCGCGCACTGCGTGGGCCGCACCGGCACCAACACCAGCATCACGGCGACGCTCGGCGTCGTCGACCTCCAGTCGTCGAGCCGCATCCAGGTGCGCTCCAACTACGTCTACCGGGCGCCGGGCTACAACGGCGTCGGCCGCGACTGGGCGCTGATCCGGCTGGCCAGCCCGGTCACCGGCCTGGCCACGCTGCCGATCGCGACCACGACCGCGAACAACAGCGGCACCTTCACCGTCGCCGGCTGGGGCGCGACCCGCGAGGGCGGGGCGCAGCAGCGCTACCTGATGAAAGCGCAGGTGCCGTTCGTCAGCGACGCCAGCTGCGACGCCATGTACGGCGGCGACGTCATCGTGGCCGAGGAGATCTGCGCCGGCTACACCGCCGGTGGCATCGACACCTGCCAGGGCGACTCGGGCGGCCCGATGTTCCGCCGGGACGCCAGCAACGCGTGGATCCAGGTCGGCATCACCAGTTGGGGCAACGGCTGCGCGCGCCCCAACTTCCCCGGCGTGTACACCGAGGTGAGCACGTTCGCCTCGGCGATCCAGTCGGCGGCGGCGAGCCTCGGCGGATGACATGAGGGCCGAGCGGGCGGCCGATGTGGGTAGGCCGGACCGGGCGGCGGCAGTGGGCGGCTGACCCCCACCGCCCGAGCGGGGCGTCCCAATGCGGGACGCCCCGCTCGCCGTTTCCCCAGGGGCGAACTCCGCGCCGCCGCCCTAAGATCGAGCGATGCGGGTCATCGAGGAAGCTCTGCGGGCCCTTGACCTCGAGACCAAGGTCAAGCTCCTCTCCGGCCAGGATTTCTGGACCCTCCCCGCCATCCCCGAGATCGGCCTGGCCTCGCTGGTCATGTCCGACGGGCCGATCGGGCTGCGCGGCATCGGCTGGCGTCCCGACGACCCGTCCGTCGCGCTGCCCAGCCCCACCGCGCTCGCCGCCACCTGGGATCCGGCGCTGGCCCGCACGGCCGGGCGGCTGCTCGGGCAGGAGGCCCGCCGCAAGGGCGTACACGTGCTGCTCGCCCCGACCGTCAACCTGCACCGCAGCCCGCTCGGCGGCCGCCACTTCGAGTGCTACTCCGAAGACCCGCTGCTGACCGGCGAGATCGGCGCGGCGTACGTGGCCGGCGTGCAGGATCAGGGCGTCGGCACCACCGTCAAGCACTTCGTGGCCAACGACGCCGAGACCGACCGGTTCACAGTGGACGTTCGGGTCGGCGAGCGCGCCCTCCGCGAGCTGTACCTGGCCCCGTTCGAGCGGATCGTGGCGGCCGGGGCGTGGGGCGCGATGGCGGCGTACAACACGGTCAACGGCACCACCATGACCGAGCACCGCGAGTTGCAGATCGGCGTGCTGAAGGGCGAGTGGGGCTTCGACGGCGTGATCGTCTCGGACTGGACCGCGGCCCGCTCCACCGCGCCGGCCGCCAACGGCGGGCTCGACGTGGTGATGCCCGCGGTCGGCGACCCCTGGGGCGAGGCGCTGGTCGCCGCGGTCCGCTCCGGCGCCGTCCCGGAGGAGGCGATCGACGACAAGGTACGCCGAGTGCTGCGCCTCGCCGCCCGGGTCGGCATCCTCGACGGCGCGCCGCCCGCGGTCGACGAGGCCGATCGGCCCTCCACACTCGACGGTGCGGAGGTCGCGCGGGAGATCGCCAGCCGCTCGTTCGTACTGGCACGCAACGAGGGCGGCCTGCTCCCCCTCGACGCGGCGCGGCTGCGTACGGTCGCCGTCTCCGGCGCGCTCGCCGCCGACGCCCGCGTGCAGGGCGGCGGGAGCGCGCTGGTGCGGCCGGCCGGCGTCGTCTCCCCGCTCGACGGGCTGACCGCGGCGCTCGTCGCCGCCTCGACGCCTTCCGCGACGCTGGCGGCGGGCGAGGCCACCGCGTACGCCACGATGATGAACCTCCCCACGGTCACCTACTCGGTCGGCGCCGACCCGCGCCGCCGGGTCCCGGTCGCCACCGCTCCACAGTGGTGTGACATCACCGCCGTGCTCCGCGCCGCCGACGGCCGGGAGCTGCACCGCGCCTCGCTGCCGACCGCCACGGTGCGCTGGATGGGCGCCCCGCCGCCCGGCGTGGCGCCGGAGGAGATCGCCGAGATCTCGCTCTCGGCCCGGCTCACCCCGGCCGCGGGCGGGGTGCACGAGCTGGCGACCGTCGGCTTCGGCGACTTCGTGTTCACGGCCGGCGGCCGCGTCCTCTTCGACGGCCCGATCTACCGCGACCACGACGAGTCCGACGTGTTCCGCGGCGCCGACGAGCGCCGCTTTCCGGTGGAGCTGGCCGAGGGCGAGCCGGTCGACGTGGTGCTGACCCAGCGGGGCGGCAATCCGGGCTTCGTGTGGTTCGCGATCGGCCACGCCCCGCCGGCGCCCGGTCCGGAGGCGCTGCTCGACGAGGCGGCCCGCGCCGCGGCGGAGGCCGACGTCGCCGTGGTGGTCGTGGGCACGACCGAGGAGGTCGAGTCGGAGGGCTTCGACCGCACCACGCTCGCGCTGCCCGGCCGGCAGGACGAGCTGGTCTCCCGGGTCGCCGCCGCCAACCCGCGTACCGTCGTCGTGGTCAACGCCGGCTCCCCCGTGCTGATGCCGTGGGCGGGCGAGGTCGCCGCGATCCTGCTCACCTGGTTTCCGGGGCAGGAGGCGGGCCGGGCGCTCGCCGACGTCCTGCTCGGGCTGGCCGAGCCGGGCGGTCGCCTGCCCACCACCTGGCCCCGCCGCGACGCCGACGCGCTGCCGGTCACGCCGGTCGGCGGCGCGTTGCCGTACGACGAGGGCGTCTTCGTGGGCTACCGGGCCGAGCCGGCCGACCCGCTCTTCCCGTTCGGGCACGGGCTGGGCTACACCGAGTGGGCGTACGAGTCACTCTCCATCGAAGCCGGCGTAGCGGTGGTGACGGTGCGAAACTCCGGCGTGCGGCCGGGCCGCGAGGTCGTGCAGCTCTACGCCGGGCCGTCCACGCCAGACCCCGAGCGCCCGCGCCGCTGGCTCGCCGGCTTCGCGGCGGTCGAGGCGGAGCCGGGCGAGACGGTCACGGCCCGGATCCCGCTGCCCGAGCGGGCATTCCAGGTGTGGGACGCCGGCTGGCGCACGGTGCCCGGCACCTACCTGATCGAGGCTGGGCACAGCGTGGCCGACCGCCGCCGCACCGTAGAGCTGACCGTCGCGCCCTAGCCAGGGCCTGTCCTACCAGCGCCCCAGCCGGTCCTACCAGCGCCCCAGCCGGGTCGCGAGCACGGCGAGGGCGGCCACGCCGGCGGTGGAGGTGCGCAGCACCGCGTCGCCGAGGCGCACCGCGCGGGCGCCGGCCGCCTCGAAGGTGGCCAGCTCCTCCGGCGCGATGCCGCCCTCGGGGCCCACCACCAGGGTGATCTCGCCGGCGGGCGGCAGCTCGACCGAGGTCAGCCGCTCCTTGGCCTCCTCGTGCAGCACCAGCGTGGCGCGGGCGGCCGCCTCGCGGGTCGTGGCGGCGGGGGCCACCACCGGAAGCCACGGGCGGCGGGCCTGCTTGGCGGCCTCGCGGGCGGTGGCGACCCAGCGCTCGCGGGCCCGGTCGCCCCGCTCGCCGCGCCACCGCACCACCGAGCGGGCGGCGGCCCAGGGCACGATCTCGTCGACACCGGCCTCGGTCATCGCCTGTACTGCCAGCTCGCCCCGCTCCCCCTTGGCGATGCCCTGGATCACCACCACGCGGGGGTCGGGCGGCTCAACGTACTCCCGGCTTTTGATCTGGAGGTCGAGGCTGCCCCGGCCGGCGGCGGTGACCACGGCGGTGGCCGTGCCGCCCCGCCCGTCGGCGAGCAGCAGCTCCTCGCCGGCGCGCAACCGCTGGACGGTGGCCGCGTGGTGCCCCTCCGGGCCGTCGAGGACGCACGTGGGCCCGGACGGCAGCTCGGCGACCAGGAAGAGCGGGACCGTCACGTCGCCGCCATTGATCGCTCGCTCACCGCCGTCGCGGGTGAGCGCCGCGCGCCGCGCTCACTCACGCGTGGCCGTTGAAGGCGTCTCGCATGCGCGAGAAGAAGCCGCCCTGCTTGGTCAGCTCGGCGACCTCCTCGCCCCGGGTCTTGGCGAACTCGCGCAGGATCCGCTCCTGCTCCGGGTCGAGCTTCGTCGGCGTACGCACGTCGAGGTGGACGAAGAGGTCGCCCCGCCCGGTGCCACGCAGGTGGGGCACGCCGCGGGCGCGCAGCCGCAGTGTGGCGCCGGGCTGCGTGCCGGGCTTGACGTCGAGCTGCTCCTCGCTGTCGAGCGTCTTGATCGTCAGGCGCGTGCCGAGGGCGGCGGCGGTCATCGGGACCGTGACCCGGCAGTGCAGGTCGTCGCCCTTGCGGGAGTAGACGTCGTGCGGCCGCTCGTGGATCTCCACGTAGAGGTCGCCGGCCGTGCCGCCACCGGGGCCGACCTCGCCCTGCTGGGCCAGGCGGATGCGCATGCCGTCTTCGACCCCGGCCGGGATCTTCACGGTCAGTGAGCGGCGGGTGCGGACCCGGCCATCCCCGCCGCACGTGGCGCAGGGGTGCGGGATCACCGTGCCGTAGCCCTGGCAGACCGTGCAGGGGCGGGACGAGACGACCTGGCCGAGGAACGTGCGCTGCACCGACTGCACCTCGCCGCGCCCACCGCACGCCTCACAGGTGGCGAGGTGTGTGCCCGCCGCGGTGCCCGCACCGGAACATGTGGTGCAGAGCACAGCGGTGTCGACCGTGATCGGCGCCTCGACCCCGAACGCGGTCTCGGTCAGGTCGAGCTCCAGCCGCAGGACCGCGTCGGCCCCCGGCCGTGTACGCGAACGCGGCCCGCGCGCCCCGGCAGCCGTGCCGAAGAACGCGTCCATGATGTCCTGGAATCCGACGAACGGACCCGCGCCGGGGGCACCGCCAGGCCCACCGCCGCCGGGCGCGAGAGGGTCGCCGCCCAGGTCGACGATCTGCCGCTTCTGGTCGTCGGAAAGCACCTCGTAGGCGGCGTTGATGTCCTTGAACTTCTCGTGCGCATCCGGATCCGGGTTGACGTCCGGGTGGTACTGGCGGGCCAGCTTCCGGTAGGCGCGCTTGATCTCATCGTCGGATGCCTCTCGGCTCACACCGAGAATCCCGTAGTAGTCCTTGGCCACTGCGTTCCGTGTCCTCATGTTCTCGCGCTGTCCCGGGCTAATTGTTTCCCAACAGATCGCCTACGTAGCGTGCCACGGCGCGCACCGTGGCGATGGTGCCGGGGTAATCCATCCTCGTCGGCCCGAGGACACCGAGACCACCCACGATTGTGGCGCCTGGACCGTATCCAGTGCTGACAACCGAGGTGGACCGCAGGTTGTCGATCTCATTTTCGTCGCCGATGCGGACCCGGAGGGTGTCCGCGTCAGCCTCCCCGAGGAGCTTGAGCAGGATGACCTCCTCCTCGAGGGCCTCGAGGATCGGGCGCAGCGAGCCCTGGAAGTCGAGCAGCCCACCCCGGGTGAGGTTGGCCCGGCCGGCGAGCGCGATCCGCTCGTCGTGCCGCTCGACCAGCGCCTCCAGCAGCACTGAGGCGAGGGTGGCCATGGTGGCGCGGTCGTCCGGCGCGACCTCCTCGACAAGCGCCTGGACCAGCGGCGGCGTCTCCGACAGCCGCTTGCCCACGAGCTTTTCGTTGACCATCCGACGCAGGTCGGTGATGGCGTCGTCCTGCACGGGCGCGGGCAGCTCGACCAGCCGCTGCTCGACCCGGCCGGTGTCGGCGATCATCACGAGCATGAGCCGTGTGGTGGAGATCGGCACCAGCTCCAGATGGCGCACCGAGGAGCGGGTCAGGCTCGGGTATTGCACCACGGCGACCTGCCGGGTCAGCTGAGCCAGCAACCGCACCGTGCGATGCACCACATCGTCGAGATCGAGCGCCCCGGCGAGGAACCGCTCGATCGCCCGCCGCTCCGCCGGGCTCAGCGGCTTGACCCGGGAGAGCCGGTCGACGAAGAGCCGGTAGCCACGGTCGGTGGGGACCCGACCGGCACTGGTGTGCGGCTGTCGGATGTAGCCCTCCTCCTCCAGCACGGCCATGTCGTTGCGCACAGTCGCGGGCGAGACGCCCAACTGGTGTCGCTCGACCAGAGCCTTGCTGCCGACCGGCTCCTGAGTGGCGACGTAGTCCTCGACGATCGCACGGAGCACGTCGAGCTTGCGGTCATCGAGACTCACTGTCACCCCCTGCCGCACCAGATGAGAGGACTGGCACTCGACTGTAGCGAGTGCCAGTCTACGTCGCATCCCCCGGCCACCGCGATGATCTCTTTGGGCGCTATGAACCTTTTTCCGCCCCACCTCGCGGCGCGTCATCGCCCCGCGCGGAGAGCCTTGCCACAGGACGATGCTGGTCGAAATGGGTTCATCCGGGACTTCTTGAGAGTGTTGTGTGGCGCGGCTTGAGCCGTACCCCTACCGTGACCCCCATGACTGAACCACCTCGCCCTCCCGGAGAGAGCGAGCCGGGCGCCACGCCACCGGACCCGCACTCTCCGCCGACACCCCCAGCGTCCTACTCGATGCCGGGCGAGGCTCCCTCTCCCGGTTACGCACCCCCACCGAGTGAACCGCCACTTTCGGGCGGCACCGGCTACCCGCCGCCGGGGGGCTACCCCCCGCCCGGTGGTTCCTACCCGCCGCCCGGCTATCCGCCGCAGGGCCCGCCCGGCGGCTATTACGGGGCTGGCCCGGCGCCGGCCGGCTACGCCACCAACGACGAGAAGACCTGGGCGCTGGTCGCCCACTTCGGCGGCGCGGCCGGTGCGTTCGTCGGCGGCGGCACGCTGGGCTGGGTCGGCCCGCTCGTCGCGCTCCTGGCGAAGGGCAACCAGTCGCCGACCGTACGCGCGCACGCGGTCGCGGCGCTCAACTTCCAGCTACTCTGGTCGATCATCACGGTGATCAGCTGGATCCTGGTCTGCGCGCTGATCGGCTTCATCCTCGCCCCGATCGCCATGATCATCGCGATCGTCTTCGGCATCATCGGCGGCGTGAAGGCCAACGACGGGCAGTTGTACAGCTACCCGATGAGCATCTCGATGATCAAGTAACAGACAGCGAGACCACGACCCCGGAGACCACCTGGTCTCCGGGGTCTTCGCTGTCACCAAGGGCCTTGGACGATTCGAGCTACCGCGACGTCCGCCGTGGTCCATACCGCTGCTCCCGCAGCCTCACCCGCCGCGATTCACGACCACGCCCCGGCCCGTGCGTGGCGAAAAGTGACCCCACAGAGCCTGTTGCAAAATCGTCAGATTCGCGCGAACTGAGGGTCGCGCTAACCTCGCTGGCCGCCGTTCGACGGCCAGCGACCGATACAGCCGTGTTCTTCTTAGGTCAGCAGGTCGCGCACCACCGCGTCGGCGAGCAGCCGGCCACGGAGTGTCAGCACCGCGTGCCCCGCGCGGATCTCCAGCAGCCTGCTCGCCGCCGCCCGTGCGGCCGCCTCCCGGCCCGCTTCGTCGAGCGCGGCGAGCGGCAGGCCGGATGCCAGCCGCAGCCGCAGCATCACGTCTTCCATGTGCCGCTCGTCCGCCGACAGCACCTCGCGCGCGTGACCGGGCGACTCGCCGGCGGCCAGGCGGGACGCGTACGCCGAGGGGTGCTTGACGTTCCACCAGCGCACGCCGCCGACGTGGCTGTGCGCCCCCGGCCCGAGGCCCCACCAGTCGCCGCCGGTCCAGTAGAGGAGGTTGTGCCGGCACCGCGCAGCCGGGCCCGCCGCCCAGTTGGAGACCTCGTACCAGGTGAGGCCGGCCGCGCCGAGGGCGGCCTCCGCGGCCAGGTAGCGGTCGGCGGCGACATCGTCATCGGGGTACGGCAGGTCGCCTCGGCGCATCCGGGCGGCCAGCCGCGTGCCGTCCTCCACGATCAGCGAGTACGCGCTCACGTGGTCGACGCCCGCCCCCACCGCCGCCGCGAGCGAGGCGGCGAAGTCGTCTGCGGTCTCGCCCGGCGTGCCGTAGATCAGGTCGAGGTTGACGTGGTCGAACCCGGCTTCGCGGGCGTCGATCGCCGCGGCCGGCGCACGGCCCGCGGTGTGGCGCCGCTCCAGCACCTGGAGTACGCCCGGCGCGACCGACTGCATGCCCAGCGAGACCCGGGTGAAGCCGGCCTTGCGCAGGCGCTGGAGCGAGGCGGGCGTGACCGACTCGGGGTTGGCCTCGGTGGTGACCTCGGCATCCGCGGCAAGCCCCCAGGTGCGGTCGACGGCGTCGAGGATGCGGGCGAGGTCGTCCGGGTCGAGGAGCGTGGGCGTGCCGCCGCCGACGAAGACCGTGTCGACCCGGGGCGGCGCCACGATCCGGCCCGCCAGGGCCAGCTCGGCGAGCACGGTGTCCGCGTACTCGTCGCGGCTCGCGCCCCCGCCCAGCTCAGTCGCCGTGTACGTGTTGAAGTCGCAGTAGCCGCACCGGCTGGCGCAGAAGGGCACGTGCACGTAGACGCCGAAGCCGCGCCCGCCCAGCCTGGTGCCGGGCGGCAACGCGCCGTCGCGGGGCACGGCCTCGCCTTCTGGGAGCGGTCCTGGCATGCCCTCTAGTCTGCCCGCATGAGCGAGCGCAGCGAACGATCCAACAGGCTGGTCCGTGTCGAGATCGGGCAGGGCGTGGCGACCCTCACGCTGGACAGCCCGCACAACCGCAACGCCCTCTCCACTCCCCTGATGACCGAGTTGCTGGAGGCGCTGGCGGCGGCCGAGGGCGACGAGTCGGTACGCGTGGTGGTGCTCTCCCACACCGGGCCGGTCTTCTGCTCCGGCGCCGACCTCAAGGAGACCGCCGAGGCTACGGCCCCGGAGGCTGGCGACCACCAGGATGGACCAAGCCGGCCGCCGGGGCCCGCGCGAGCGGAGCGAGCGCCAACTGGCACGGCGAGCGGGCGGATCCCGGTGGGGATGCTCGGCGACGTACTCGCGGCGATCTGGGAGTGCCCCAAGCCGGTGGTGGCCCGCGTTGGCGGACCGGCGCGGGCCGGTGGCCTCGGCCTGGTGGCCGCCGCCGACATCGCGATCTGCGCGGAGGAGGCCACCTTCGCCTTCTCCGAGGTACGGCTGGGCGTGGTGCCCGCGGTGATCTCGGCGACCGTGCTACCCCGCCTCACCCCGCGGGCAGCGGCCGAGCTCTTCCTGACCGGGGACACGTTCGACGGACGGCGGGCCGCGCAGATCGGCCTGGTCAGCGCGGCCGCGCCGGCGGAGGCGCTGGACGCCACCGTCGCCTCCTACTGCGGCGCGCTGGTGCTCGGCGGCCCGGAGGCGCTCGCCGGTACGAAAGGCATCCTGCACCGGAGATCGACCGCTACCGTACGTGAAGAGCTTGCCGAGCTGTCGGCCCTCTCGGTGGGCTACTTCCAATCCGAGGAGGGGCGGGAAGGCGTTCGAGCGTTTCGGGAGAAACGCCACGCGTCGTGGGTGCCTGAGGGCTCCAGGCGGGGTTGAGTCCCCCTTCCGCGCCAAAACGGCCACGGGTACGGTCGCCGTCAGAATCAGGTCGTACCCTGGACGGACAACTCAGTGAGGGGTGACGGTGCGTATTCGGGCAGGGGTAGTGGCCGCCGTCGGCCTGATGCTTGTGGCAGTGCTCGGTCTAATCGTCGGCAAGCATGACTGGTCCCCCAACCTGAGCCTTCCCCGCCCGCACAGCCGGGCCTGCACTGTGCAGGCCGACGGCGAGGTGACGCTCAACCCCGAGCAGATGGCGCACGCGGCCACGATCGCGGCGATCGGCATGCAGCGAAAGATGCCCGAGCGGGCGGTCGTGGTGGCGTTGGCCACCGCGTTTCAGGAGTCGAAGCTGGAAAACCTGGCCGGCGGCGACCGCGACTCGATCGGCCTCTTCCAGCAGCGTCCCAGCCAGGGGTGGGGCACTCCCGAGCAGATCAGCGATCCGCGCTACGCGGCCAACAAGTTCTACGCCGCGCTGAAGAAGGTGCGCGGCTGGGAGGACATGCGGGTCACCGACGCGGCGCAGCGGGTGCAGCGCTCGGCCTACCCGGAGGCATACCAGAAGTGGGCCGACGAGTCGACGGTGCTGACCAAGGCGCTGCTCGGCAACGCGACCGGCGCGGTGGCGTGCACGGTCGACGGTGAGCCGGCGATGCGCGGCGCGGCGGCGACCGAGGCGCTGGGCAACGGGCTGCGCCTCGACTGGGGTCGCCTAGAGGCGTCGGCGCAGATCACCGGCTTGACGGTGCCGGCGGCCAGCCCGCAGGCCGGCTGGCGCTACGCGCACTGGCTGGTCTCGCACGCCACCGATCACGGTGTGAAGCGGGTGCGGTTCGGCGGTCTGGAGTGGACGGCCGACGAGGGCGCCTGGTCCAAGATCGACGCGCCGGGACAGGCCGATCATGTGACCGCCGAGGTCTTCGGCGACGCCGCCTCGTAGGGCTCGCAAACAGCACCGCCCGGGTCGCGCGACCCGGGCGGTGCTTCGCTCAGGACGGAACCGGCGTCAGTACCTACTGACGCCGCGGCGTCCGCCCACTCCCACCACCAGGGCCACGCCGATCGCGGCGAGCACGACCTGGATGAACAGCTCGATCCAGTCCACGCCGGACGTCGCGGCCACGCCGGCGGCGCGGGCGATCACGCTGCCCAGCAGGGCCGCGGCAACGCCGATCAGCATGGTGAGCCAGATGGGGATGTTCTGGCGGCCGGGAACCACCAGCCGCCCGAGCGCGCCGATGATTAGCCCGATGATGAGCGCGGAGATAATGCCCGTTGCGGTCACGGTCGTCCTCCTTCGGGGGTTCGTCCTCACCGCAAAAGGTGCCCGTCGTTTCAACGCCCTAAACGCGACGCAGCGTCACTTAAAGCCCGGTCCATCGTCTCGAACGCGAGCGGTGGCGGTCGCTCCAGATCGAACCAGGCGAGGTCCGCCGACTCCCGAGGATCGAGCCTGACCTGTGCACCGTCGAGCGTGGCCAGGAAAAAGCAGTCGAGTACGGGCAGGCGCTCACCCTGGTAGTCGTAGCTGCCCACGTACATGCCGACGAACTCACCGAGTGTGACCTCGACGCCAAGCTCCTCGCGGCCCTCGCGCACGGCGGCGGTGGCCGGATCCTCCCATCCGTCACAGAAGCCGCCCGGCGTCTCCCACAGCCCCGCCCTCGGCTCCATCGCCCGCTTGAGCGCGAGGAAGCGGTGTCCATCGTGGACGATGAGGTTGGCCGTCGGGCGGGCGTTGACGAAGAGCGCGTAGCCGCACGCGGCGCACGTGGTGGGCGGCTTCGCGCGGAGCCCGGCACCACAGCGCGGGCAGAACCGCGCCTCCACCGTCACTTCTTCGCCTTGCCGCCGTCTCCACCGTCCGAGGTGGACAGTGCCGCGATGAACGCCTCCTGGGGCACCTCGACGCGGCCCACCATCTTCATCCGCTTCTTGCCTTCCTTCTGCTTCTCCAGCAGCTTGCGCTTACGCGAGATGTCACCGCCGTAGCACTTGGCGAGCACGTCCTTGCGGATCGCCCGGATCGTCTCGCGGGCGATCACGCGGTTGCCGATCGCCGCCTGGATCGGCACCTCGAACTGCTGCCGCGGGATCAGGCTGCGCAGCTTGGCGGCGATGGTGACGCCGTAGTTGTACGCCTTGTCCTTGTGCACGATCGCGGAGAACGCGTCGACCGCCTCGCCGTGCAGCAGGATGTCGACCTTGACCAGATCGGCCTTCTGCTCGCCGCTGGGCTCGTAGTCGAGGCTCGCGTAGCCCTTGGTGCGGCTCTTGAGCTGGTCGAAAAAGTCGAAGATGATCTCGGCGAGCGGCAGCGTGTAGCGCAGCTCGACCCGGTCGGCCGAGAGGTAGTCCATGCCGAGCAGCGTGCCGCGCCGCCCCTGGCACAGCTCCATCACCGCGCCGACGTAGTCGTTGGGCGTGAGCACGGTCGCGCGCACCACCGGCTCGTACACCTCGCCGATCTTGCCGTTGGGGTATTCACTCGGGTTGGTGACCGTGTGCTCGGTGCCGTCTTCCATGATCACGCGGTAGACCACGTTGGGCGCGGTGGAGATCAGGTCGAGGCCGAACTCGCGCTCCAGCCGCTCTCGAATGATCTCCAGGTGGAGCAGGCCGAGGAAGCCGCAGCGGAAGCCGAAGCCGAGCGCGGCGCTGGTCTCCGGCTCGTAGCTGAGCGCGGCGTCGTTGAGCTTGAGCTTGTCGAGCGCGTCGCGCAGGTCGGGGTAGTCGGAGCCGTCGATCGGGTAGAGCCCCGAGTAGACCATCGGCTTGGGATCCTTGTAGCCGCCGAGGGCCTCGCTCGCGGGGCGCGTGTTGATCGTGACGGTGTCGCCGACCCGGGACTGGCGCACGTCCTTCACGCCGGTGATGAGGTAGCCCACCTCGCCGACGCCGAGCGCCTGCGACTTTTGCATCTCGGGCGAGATGACGCCGATCTCGAGCAGCTCGTGCACCGCGCCGGTGGACATCATCTTGATCTTGTCGCGAGCCTCGATGCGCCCGTCGATGACCCGCACGTAGGTGACCACGCCCCGGTACACGTCGTAGACCGAGTCGAAGATCATCGCGCGCGCGGGCGCCCCGGCCGCCCCCACCGGTGGGGTGAACTGGCGCACGATCTCGTCGAGCAGGTGGGGCACGCCCTCGCCGGTCTTGCCGGAGACGCGCAGGCAGTCGTCCGGGCTGCCGCCGATGAGGTGAGCCAGCTCCTCGGCGTACTTGTCGGGCTGGGCGGCCGGCAGGTCGATCTTGTTGAGCACCGGGATGACGTGCAGGTCGTTTTCCAGCGCCAGGTAGAGGTTGGCGAGCGTCTGCGCCTCGATGCCCTGAGCGGCGTCGACCAGCAGCACGGCGCCCTCACAGGCGGCGAGGCTGCGGGACACCTCGTAGGTGAAGTCGACGTGCCCGGGCGTGTCGATCATGTTGAGCACGGCCGACTCGCCTTGGAGATCACCCTCCCGCACCGTCCAGGGCATGCGCACGGCCTGGCTCTTGATCGTGATGCCGCGCTCGCGCTCGATGTCCATGCGATCGAGGTACTGATCGCGCATCTGCCGGGCGTCGACCACCCCGGTGAGCTGCAACATCCGGTCGGCCAGCGTCGACTTGCCGTGGTCGATGTGGGCGATGATGCAGAAGTTACGGATGCGGCCGGGGTCGGTCGCGCCCGGGCTGTTCGCGCTCATCGGTGGCACAGTCGTCCGTTCTCGTTCAACCTGCGGGAACGGCCGGCGAGGAGCCGGCCGCTCTCTATGGTCCCACGTCGCGGTCGGTGCCCTACTCCAGTGGGGCTTCGTTGAAGAGCGCGGCCAGGCGCGGGAGGCGTCGACGCACCTCGTCTTCGTTGTCGAAATCCCAGAAGTCGTCCGTGTTGGGTCGTTTTGCGGCGGGCTCCTCGGGCAGCTCCGTGCCCGTCGCGGTGCGGTGTGCCGTGGCCGCGACGGCCAGCATCTTCTCCGAGCCGAGCTCCTCGCCGGTGAGCGCCGCCCGGCGCACCGCGGGCAGCTCGGCGAGCGAGTCGGGCTCGCCGACCGCCCGCGCGTAGGCATCTCGCCCCTGCGCCATCAGCCAGCCCCGGAACGCGTCGAAGCCCTCGTCGGAACAGCCGCCGTTGACCAGGTAGGCCGCGCCGAAGAGATCGACCTTGTAGGAGGCGTCGAGGACCCGCCGCAGGTGCTGCTCGAAGCCGACGATCTCGCTCGTGTCGCGGGAGGCAAGCGTGGTCGCCGCCCGATCCGCCACGGTGTCCGGGGTGCCGCCGTCGCGTGCCGCGTCGCCGATCAGCGCCCAGAACTCGTTGGTGTTCATGGGGTCCGACTGTGCCAGACCGGTATGACATCAAGGCAATATGGGTGCATGCCCAGGATGCCGATGCCGGCGGTCTCGTACGCGTCCACCGCTGCGCGCCCTTCCTGGGCCGACCTGCCCGGTGACCTGCGCACCGCGATCAGCGCCCGGCTCGGCTCCCAGGTCACCTGGGCCACCACCGCGGGCGGCGGGTTCACGCGGGGGTTCGCGGCCGTGGTCGACACGGCCGACGGGCAGCGGGTCTTCGTCAAGGCGGCGTCGCTGAGCACGCAGCGCCACCTCACCGACTGGTACGCCCGGGAGGTGGCGGTCACCGCCGCGCTGCCCGCCGCCGTCCCAGCCGCCCGACCGAAGTGGACGCTGACCGCCGCCGGCCACTACGTGATCTGCCTGGAGGCGATCGAGGGGCGGATGCCCGGCCTGCCGTGGCAGCCGGCCGAGCTCGACGCCGCGCTCGCCGCCTGGGCGGTCGCCGCCGAGGCACTCCGCGAGCCGCCCGCCGAGCTGGTCGCGGTCGGCATGCCCACCCTGTCGGAGCTGATCCGCCACGACCTCTCCTGGTGGCGGGAGATCGCGACCGGGCGGGAGGCCATGCCGCCGGTGCCACCCTGGGTCGAAAAGCAGCTCGACGAGCTCGTGGCGCTGGAGGCGGCCCTCCCCGAGCTGGTCCGCACCGGCTCGGCGACCCACTGTGACCTGCGCCTCGACAACGTACTCATCGACGGGAGCGGCGCCGCCTGGCTCTGCGACTGGAACTGGATCTGCTTCGGCCCGGCCTGGTTCGACACGGTCTCGCTGCTCATGACCGCGTACGCGAGCGACCTCGACGCGGACGCCCTCTTCGCCGAGCATCCGACCGCGCGAGACGCGCCGCCGGACGGTCTGGACGCGGCGCTGGCGGCGCTGGGCGGCTACCTGCTGACCCGGGCGGAGGCGGGCCCGACCAGCGCCTCGCCACACCTGGTGGGGCACCAGCGGTGGACCGGCGAGGTGGCGCTGGCCTGGCTGGCGTCCCGCCGCGGCTGGGCCTGAGGCTGGTCCCGCTAGGGCCTGTTTCTTGAGGGCGGGTCGAGTTTCATGAGGGTCGGTCTGAGTCGAGGCGGAGTCCGGTGCCGCAGGCCGGCGATGCCCGTGTGAAACAGGCCCTAGCTGCCCGTTTTGGCTGGGCGCGGGGCTGGCTGGTAATCTGGTGCGTCGCGCATGGTGATGTGGAGATGTCGCGTGCGCTCAGATGCCCGAAAACCCTGAACGACAAGGACGAGGCTGTCGCGTGGCGAACATCAAGTCCCAAATCAAGCGCAACCGGCAGAACGAAAAGCGCCGGCTGCGTAACAAGTCGGTCAAGTCGTCGCTGAAGACCGCCATCCGCAAGTTCCACGAGGCGACTGCGGCGGGCGACGTCGAGAACGCGACCGCGCTCATGCGTGACGCCTCGCGCAAGCTCGACCAGGCTGTCAGCAAGGGCGTGATCCACAAAAACCAGGCCGCCAACCGCAAGTCGGCAATCGCCAAGCGCCTGCACTCGCAGGCCGCCTGACACACGCCGCACCACCTTCGGGCACCGCCGGAGCCACGTCGCTCCGTACGCGGTGCCCGTCGTTTTGCCGAGGCATGACCGGTTTGACCGCTTTTGCGTAGCTGACGCTGGTTGACCGTTGTATTCGGCTTTTCGCGGCCGGCGGCCCGTCCCTTTGGGCGGCTGAGGCCCGTCGTCTGGTGTGCCTTCCTGGCTGCCGTCGCTAGATGATCTGTTCCAAGGGCTGACATGACCCGTTAGCGTCGCCGCACCCCGGGGCCGGTTCGACCGCGGGCCTCCAGACCAAGGGGGCCGGGTCCGTGCGTGGCGAGAAGTTGCCCCTCTGGAGCCTGTTGCAAAATCGTCAGATTCGCGCGAACTGAGGGTCGCGCTAACCCTCGCTGGCCGCCGTTCGACGGCCAGCGACCGATACAGCCGTGTTCTTCTCGACACTCACTGTGATCGAGCAATTTTGCAACAGGCTCTATGGGGTCAAGAAATCGCCACGGACGCGCGGCGGGCGACAGGAAACGGACGCCCCGGTGTTCCTGGAGGGAAGACCGCTCACCGGCGGGGCTTGAAACCGCGGAGGGTGAGGCTGCGGGAGCAGCGGCCTGGACCACGACGAGCATCGCGGCAGCCCAAATCTGTCCCTTGGAACGGATCATCTAGGTGTGGCTGGCGGCTTTCTTCCGCGGCTTGCGCCCGTCGCTTGGGCGTGGTTGGTGGCCTTCGCTTTGGGCGGCTGATCACTCGTAGCGGCGGCTCGCCGACTGGCGCTCCCGCTGGCTGGGCTGATCGGCGCTGTCGGCGTGATGCGCCATCGCGTATGCGTGCTGCCGCCACGCCGCGTCGAGGTAGCGACCCGCGGCGGCGTACCGCCCGCTCGTGTCGCGCCGCCCCGCCTCGGCCGGATCGAACGGCTGCCGGGGCATCTCGGCGGTGGCCCGATCGTCGGCCGCCGGCACGTCGGTCTCAGCCTCAGCGGTGATGGTCTCCCCAGCGCCGGCAGGCGTCACGGCCACGGGCTCGGCGGCGGCGGGCTCGGCGGCGGCGTGCTGGGCGAGCCGGCCCGAGCGCGGGGTGATGGTGGCCAGGAGGAGCGTCGGCATGAACGCACCCACCTCGCGGCGCAGCCGCTCCCGCTCGATCTCGGGCATGCGCGCGGCCGAACGGGCCACCGCGCCCGCCACCAGGTCGTTTACCTTCACCATCGCCGCGACCGACAGCGGCAGGATGAGAACCACCCACCAGCTCAGCAGCTCGGCGAGGGCGATCAGCAGGCCGAGCGCGATCGTCCCCTCGAAGAACACGAAGCAGAGCATGCCGCCCGGATGGAGGTAGCGCAGGCCCAGCGCGCGGGCGTACATCGGGCGGTAGCGCACCGCCGCGTCGCTCTGTGTCGGCCGCCGGACCGTCCGCTTGGTCATCGCACGCCACTCCCTCGCCGCGCCCCATCGGAAGCGCCCGTGCCCTGCCGTGCTGCCGCCACCGCGAAGATGGCGCGCTCCAGCGCGTACCCCCGGTCGTCTGAGCCGCCCTTGACCTCGGCGTTGCACTCGGCGGCCGCGCGCATCGCGTCGACCAGCCCTTCCGGGCTCCAACCGCGACCCTGGCGCTGCGCGCGCTCGATCTTCCAGGCGGGCATGCCGAGGCTGCTCGCCAACTGGTACGCGCTGCCCCGCCCGGCCGACGCGACCCGCGCCACCGTACGCACGCCGTCGGCGATCGCATCGGCGATCGGCACCGGGTCGACGCCCACGTGCAGCGCCCACCGCAGCGCCTCCAGTGCGCCCGGCACGTCACCGACCATCGCCGCGTCGGCGACCGTGAAGCCGCTGACCTCGGCCCGCCCGCGGTAGTAGCGGGCCACCGTGTCGGCGCCGATCCGCCCGTCGGTGTCGGCGACGAGCTGTGAACAGGCGGCGGCCAGCTCGCGCAGGTCGTTGCCGACCGCGGCGAGCAGCGCCTCGGCCGCGTCGTCGGTGCACCGGCCGCCCAGCCGCCGGAACTCGTCACGCACGAACGCGACCCGCTCGCGGTTGCCCTTCAGCTTCATCGCCTGGACCACGGTGGCACCGGCCGACTTCAGACCGTCGGCGAGCGCCTTGCCCTTCGCCCCGCCGGGATGCGTAATCACCAGCGTGACGTCGGGGTCGGGCTGCTTCGCGTACGACAGAAGGGCCGCGGTCAGGTCCTTCTTGGCGTCCTGGCCGTTGCGGATCACCAGGACCCGGCGCCCGCCGAAGAGGGACGGGCTGACCATCTCCGCGATCTCGCCGGCGCCGAGCGTGCCACCCTCGTACTCCCGCAGGTCGGCACCGGGATCGGCGGCGCGGGCGGTCTCGACGGCGTGGGCCACGGCTCGCGTGACCAACAGTTCCTCGTCGCCGGAGACGAGCACAATCGAGTCGGTGGCTCCTTTTGTCACGCAGCCCATACTTGCACGGCTGCTCGCCGGGGTATCACGTTCGCTCACTCGATCGGGTTGCTGACGGATCGCCGACTGCAAAAGCGGACAAATCACCGTGGTTTGAGGAGGTGTCGACCATCATCGCCGCGCGAACGCGCGGAAAGAGTTCGCGATGAGGTACGGCACGTCCGGACCGTCCACAACATTCGACCTACGTGGACAGTCCCCACCGTCCTGCGCGGCGGCCTTGTCGTCGCCCGCGAGCATGCCAGGGCTCGATCGCCGTTCGTCATAGCAGATCCCGGGCTTGATCAGGGTGTTTTCCACAGGACCACAGGTTGTCCACAGGGGAGGTTGGCGGCGCTGTTCCGGCCGGTTTCGCGGGCTTAGCGTCGCGGCGTGCACGGGGCATCCAAGGACGATCAGATGGCGGTTCGGCAACGCCTCCACCGCTTGGCGGCGGGCTTTCCAGACGGACAAGCGGCCCATCAGGCAGCGGGCGGCCCGCCCGCTGTGCCCTCCTCGGAGCCGGACGACCCGCTGCCCCCTCCTGCCGCCCACGGCCCGCGGTTCGCGCCGGAGCGTGCGCTGCCCTCGCCGGCCGCCCGCGCACTGCCGCCACCGGCACCTCATGGCCTGCCGCCGCTGGCGGACGTCGAGCCGTCCTTCATGGCGCTGCCGCCCCCGGTCGCCCACGGCATCTGGCCCACGCCAGACCGCGCCCTGCTCTCTCCCGCCGCCGACGACGGCCCGCCGGGCCCGGTCAGCGATGTCGGGCGGCCCGTCCTGCCGCTCGGCGTCGGTGCGCAGGTCCAGCCCGGTGCCCTTCAGCGCCAGAGCACCACCGCGCCCGGAGCCGGCGTCGTCCGCCCACGCCGTCCCGCGACGGCCGAGGGGACGGATGACGAGCGTCCCAGCCGCGCCGGCGGCGGCTCGGCGTTCGACCCGGGGCGCCGAGGCGTGCGCGCCCTCGCCGTGCTCGCGGCGGTCGTGGTGCTCGTGGCGGGGGTCATCGCGTGGCGGTCCCGCCCGCGTGCCGAGCCGGTGGTGGCCGAGCCCGCCCCGGCCGCCGCGCAGCAGGATCCGCTCCACGACCAGCAGGATCCGCGCGGCGCCCCGCCGGATTCGCCCACAGCCTCGCCGAGCGGTGCCGAGGTCGTGGTCGCGGTGGCAGGCAAGGTCCGCAATCCCGGCCTCGTGCGGCTGCCCGCCGGCAGCCGGGTGGCCGACGCCCTCGCCGCGGCCGGCGGCGCGCTGCCCGGCACCGACGTCGCCCTGCTCAACCTCGCCCGCAAGGTGAGCGACGGCGAGCTGATCCTGGTCGGTGTCACCGCACCGCCCGGCGCGGTCGCCGGCCCGGCCGGTCCCGCCCCGCCCGGCGGTGCGAGCGGTGGCGCCGCCGCCGGCGAAATGGTCAACCTCAACACCGCGACGCTCAGCCAGCTCGACGGGCTGCCCGGCGTCGGCCCGGTGCTCGCTCAGCGCATCCTCGACCACCGCGAGAAGAGCGGTCCCTTCCGCACCGTCAGCGACCTGCGGCAGGTCGACGGCATCGGCGACACGCGATACGAGCAGCTCAAGGATCTGGTGACGGTGTGAGCAGCACCGACGCGCGGGCGGCGGTGACCAGCGCGAAGCCGCCCGATCTGCGGCTGGCGGGGCTGGCCGTCGCGACCTGGCTCTCCGCCCTCGCCACGCTGTATTTCCCGGTGCGCGCCGCCATCGCGATGTGCACGATCGCCGCACTGGTCGCGGCGCTGGTGGCGCTGGGCGTGCGGCGGCGGGCGATCCCGCACGGCTGGGTCGTGCTCAGCGTGCTGCTCGGTGTGGTGTGCGGTGGCGCCGCGACGGCCGCACGAGTGTCCACTCGCGACGCTGAGCCGCTCGCCGCGCTGGTCCGCGAGCATGCCCGCGTCGACGTCGAGCTGGTCGTGCGCGACGACCCCCGACCGGTCCGGTCCCTCGCCGGCCGGCCGCAGACCTACCTGGTGGCCGCCCATCTCCGGGGCGTACGGAGCGAGGAGGGCGCGATCGGGATACGGGGGCGCGTCCTCGTGCTCGCCAGCGCCCCGGAGTGGCGCGGTCTGCTGCCCGGCCAGCGACTCACCGCCAACGGCCGCCTCCTGCCGGCGGGGCGCGGCGACCTCAGCGCGGCGATGGTCTCGGCCACCGGCCCGCCCGTCCTGCACGGCGAGCCGTCGTGGGCACAGCGGGCCGCCGGGGTGCTCCGCACGGGGTTGCAGCGCGCCTGCGAGCCGCTCCCGGACGAGCCCGGCGGGCTGCTTCCCGGCCTCGTCGTCGGAGACACGAGCCGGCTGGATCCGGCGGTCGACGACGACTTTCGCGCCACGGGCATGACGCATCTGGTGGCGGTGAGCGGCGCCAACGTGGCAATCGTGATCGGCGCGGTGCTGCTGCTGGCACGCTGGGCACGCGCCGGCCCATGGCTCTCGGCGGGGCTGTGCGCGGTGGCCCTGGCGGGATTCGTGATCCTGGCCCGCCCGTCGCCCAGCGTCGTGCGCGCGGGAGCCATGGGCGCCATCGGGCTCATCGCGCTGGCCGGCGGGCGACCGCGCGCGGCCGTGCCTGCCCTGGCCACGGCGGTGACGGTGCTGGTGCTGTGGGATCCGGAGCTGGCCGGCAACGCGGGGTTCGCGCTGTCCGCCCTGGCCACCGCCGGCCTCCTGCTGCTCGCCCCGCGCTGGCGCGACGCGCTCCGGCGCCGGGGCGTCCCGGCCGGTGCCGCCGAGGCGCTGGCCGTGCCGGCTGCGGCGCAGTTCGCGTGCGGGCCGGTGGTGGCTGGGCTCTCGGGCAGCGTGAGCCTCGTGGCCATACCGGCAAACCTGCTCGCGGTGCCCGCCATCGCGCCCGCCACCCTACTCGGCGTGGGCGCGGCGATCGCCTCGCCGATCTGGCCGGCCGGCGCCGAGTTCGCCGCTTGGCTCGGCGGATGGCCGGCTTGGTGGCTGGTCCTGGTCGCCCGCTACGGCGCGCGCGTACCCTCCGGCAACCTCCCGTGGCCTGACGGCGTGCTCGGCGCGCTTCTGCTCGGCGGGCTCTCGGTGGTGTTCCTGGTCGCCGCGCGCCGCCGCCTCGTCCGCCGGCTCACCGCGATCTTTGCCGTGGCGGTGGTGATCGGCGCGCTGCCGGTGCGGCTCGTGGCGCCGGGTTGGCCGCCCGCCGGATGGTTCGTGGCGGTGTGCTCGGTGGGGCAGGGCGACACCGTGCTCGTGCCCGTGGCGCCCGGGCAGGCGGTGGTGGTCGACGCGGGCCCGGAGCCGGCGGCGGCCGACCGCTGCCTGCGGCGGCACAAAGTGCGCACCGTACCCCTGCTGGCGATTACCCACTTCCACGCCGATCACATGGGCGGGCTCGACGGTGTCCTACGTGGACGGTCGGTGGGCGCGGTGGTGACCACGTCCTGGCCCGAGCCGGCATACGGGCGGGAGCTCGTGCTCCGCGCCGCCACCGCCCGCCGAGTGCCGGTCGCCGAGGTGGCGGCTGGCTGGTCACGCGTGCTCGGCCAGGTGCGCGTCGAGGTGGTCGGGCCACCGCACGAGCTGCGCGGCACGCGCTCGGATCCCAACAACAACTCGCTCGTCGTGCGCATCTCGGTCGGCGGGCTGAGCGTGCTCCTGACCGGCGACGCGGAGAGCGAGGAGCAGCGCGCGCTGCTGGAGCGGGTCGGCCCGGCCGGCCTCCGCGCCCACGTTCTGAAAGTCGCCCATCACGGGAGCGCCTACCAAGATGGCGAGTTCCTCGACGCGGTGGATCCGGCGCTGGCGTTGGTCTCGGTCGGCGTCGACAACGGCTACGGCCATCCGAGCGCCTCGGTGCTCGGGCGGCTGACCCGCGGCGGCGCCCAGGTGCTGCGGACCGACCTCGACGGCGACCTGGCGGCCGTGCGCACCGCCAGCGGCCAGCTCGCCGTCGCCACGAAGGGCGCCGACCCACACTGACCACGACACCAACAACACGCCGTCGCCGCATAGGACGCCGACCCCGCGCTGACACGACACCAGCAGCACGCCGCCGCGAAGGACGCCGACCCGCGAATAGCCACCACAACCAGCCAACACGACGCCAAGACCATCGCCGCCATCAGGAAGGGCACCGCCCGCAAATGCCCACCACCTTCCACACCGCCGTCGCCAAAGGCGCCGAGCCAAAGGCCAGCCCCGGCCTACGCGCGGCGGTGGATCACGATCCCCAGCAGGCCCGGCCCCACGTGGGCGGCGACCACGGCGCCGACCTCGGTCACGTACCGCTCGTGGAGCCGGTCGCCCAGCCGCTCGGTCAGCGCCTCGGCGAGCACACCGGCCCGGTCCGGTGCACCGAGGTGGTGCACCGCGGCGTCCACATCGGACTCACCGGCCGCCTCGACGGCCAGGTCGACCAGGCGGGCCAGGCCACGGCTGGCGGTGCGCACCTTGTCGCGCACCACGATCGCGCCGTCCGACACATGCAGGATCGGCTTGACGGAGAGCGCGGTGCCCAGCAGTGCCGATGCCGCCCCGATGCGCCCACCCCGCCGGAGAAACTCCAGCGTGTCCACGTAGAGCAGCGTGGTGGTGCGGGTGATCGCATCGGCTGCCGCGCGGCGTACCTCCTCGATGTCATTGCCCGCGGCGGCGGACGCGACGGCCGCGAGCACCGGAAAGCCGAGCCCCATGCCGGTCGAGCGGGCGTCGACCACCGCGACCTGCTCCCCCACCTCGCGCGCGGCGAGCGAGGCCGACTCGACGGTCCCGGAAAGCTCGGCGGAGAGGTGCAGCGACACGACCCCGGTGGCCCCGGCGTCGAGCAGGCGGCGGTACGCCGACACAAACAGCTCCGGCGCCGGCCGCGAGGTGGTCACGGCGACCCGCCGCGCGCCCAGTGTGCGGGCCACCTCGGAGGGGGTGGTGTCCACGCCCTCGCGGCCCTCGACACCATTGATCACGACGGTGAGCGGGACGACGGTGACGTCGGGCCCGGCAGGGAGATACGCGGTGGAATCGGTGACGACCGCGACACGCATGCCGGCACCGTAGCGGATCAGCCTGTCAACGCGACACGATCTCGGTGACCATGAACGGCGTACCCTGCTGGCAGGTGGTCATCATGCCCTGCTCGACCCGACCACGCACGGTGAGCGTGGCGCCGGCCCGCAGGTCGTCGCGGTTGATGCCGGGGCCGGGGAGCAGCAGATACTGGTCGAGCAGCCGGCAGCCCATCTCGACGCCCTCGACGACAGTGCCGCTGACCTCGATCAACGCGCCCCCGGAGGGCTTGCCGGACGGCGTCGGCAGGTCTTCCGGAGCCGACGCGGAGGATGACGGAGACGGACTCACGCTGTCACCTCCGGACGAAGACCCCGCGCATCCGCCGAGCAGCACGACGACCGACAGAGCGAGGACGGCGGTGACGCTGCGGATACCCATGTCAGATGCGACGCTACCCGCCCTCGGGCGGTTCCTCACACCGGTGACGGAGTCGGGCGGTGCGCGGACTGGCCCGCGTTGTGCGCGCGCAGCCACCAGCCGCGGATCGGGTCGTGGCCCAGGTCGGTCCAGTGGCAGTTTTGCAGCGGCCCGACCCGGCGCAGCACGTCGGTCGACCAGCCGAGCAGAAAGCCGCAGCCCTGCCGCGCCGCGCCGCCGTGAGTGGCCACCACGATCGTGCCGCCGGGCACCTGGTCGGCCGCCTCCTGAAGCGCCTGGCCGACACGTTTGCCCAGGTCGTCAAGGGTCTCGACGTCACAGCTCTGCGGCTGCTCGCCGGCCCGCCAGCGGGCGTGCTCGGCCGGAAAGCGCTCGGCCACCTCCGCCATCGTGAGGCCCTGCCACTTGCCGTAGGAGCGCTCGCGCAGCCGCGGGTCGGTGCGCACCGGCAGCCCGGTCAGCGCGGCCAGCGCGGAGGCCGTATCGGCGGCGCGCCGCAGGTCGCTGGCGACGATCGCGTCGGGGTGAAAGGCGGCCAGGAGCGGTGCGGCAGCCGCGGCCTGCTCGTGGCCGAGATCGTTGAGTGGGGTATCGGTCTGACCTTGGACCCGGTCGGTGGCATTCCAGTCGGTGTTGCCGTGCCGCCAGACGATGAGACGGGTCATTCCGCCTCTACCAGGGCGCGATCCACAAACGGGATCGTCGGGCAGTCCTTCCACAGGCGGTCGAGCGCGTAGAACTCCCGCTCCTCGGTGTGCTGCACATGCACCACGATGTCGACGTAGTCGAGCAGGACCCAGCGCCCGGAACGCTCACCCTCGCGCCGCACCGGCTTTGCCTTCTCCGGCAGGTCGACCAGGGCTTCCTCGATCGCGTCGACGATCGCCTGCACCTGCCGCTCGTTGGGCGCGGAGGCGAGCACGAAGGCGTCGGTGATCACCATCTGGTCGGCGACGTCGATGATGACGATGTCTTGCGCCTTCTTGTCGGCGGCCGCCTGGGCGGCGCTCAGCACCATCTCACGGGCGCGCTCGGATGCACTCACCCGACAAGCCTCTCACACACGAGGAGAAGGCGCGCACGACTAAAGCCGACAAATCACCGGTAAAGGCGCCTCTTGGCGATGTACTGCACCACACCGTCCGGCACGAGGTACCAGACCGGCTTGCCCATCGCGACGCGCGCCCGGCAGTCGGTCGACGAGATGGCCATGGCGGGCACCTGCACAAGGCTGACCGTGTCGGCGGGCAGGTGGTCGTCGGAGAGCGCAAACCCGGGGCGGGTCACGCCGATGAAGTGCGCCATCTCGAACATCTGGTCGGTGTCTTTCCAGGACAGCATCTTCTGCAGCGCGTCCGCCCCGGTGATGAAGAAGAGCTCCGCCTTGGGGCCGTATTCGGCGCGCAGGTCACGCAGCGTGTCGACCGTGTAGGTGGGGCCTTCCCGGTCGATGTCGACGCGGCTGACCTGAAACTGCGGATTGGAGGCGGTGGCGATCACGGTCATCAGGTAACGATCTTCGGCCGGGCTGACCGCCTCGTCCGATTTCTGCCACGGCTCGCCGGTGGGTACGAAGACCACCTCGTCGAGCGCGAAGCGGTTGGCGACCTCGCTCGCCGCCACGAGGTGCCCGTGGTGGATCGGGTCGAATGTGCCACCCATGATGCCGATCCGCCGCGTATCGTCCGCCATGGCCGAATCGTAGATCGCTGCCGAGCGTCCGCGTGCCGCAAGGGGCAGCGCTGGTCACCCTCGAGCGGCGAGAGCGCGGCGCAGGTCGTCATCCGCATCGATCACGATCCGGCGCAGGCTGGGCGCAATGTCGTCGCGGGCGAGCAGCGCCGCGGCCGCTTTCCGGGTCGATTTCGCCACGGCGAACCGGGGAAACGCACGCTTGGCGACCCGATCGGCGCTCCAGGGGGTACGCAGCCGCGCGGCAGCCGGCATCTCCGCGAAGTATCGCTCCACATAGGACTTGGTCAGCTCGGCCTGCTCCGGCTGCCAGAAGCCCTCCGCGTGCGCCTCTACGAGCCGGTTGGAAAGCTCGGTGTCCTCGGCGATGATCCGCCAGGCCCGCTCCTTGGCCGCGGCGTCGGGCAGCGCGGCGCGGCACCGGGCGGCCCACTGCTGCCCGGTCGCGCTGCGGTCGGCGTCCAGTTGGGCGTCGATCTGCTTCGGGCCGGCCGCCCCCAGCACCACCAGGCGGTACCACAGGGCCCACCGCAGGTCGGTGTCGATCCGCAGCCCATCGGGTGCGCCCTTGCCCTTGAGCCAACCGGTGAGGCGGCGCGCGTCGGTGCTCGCCTCGATCAGCCCGCGGGCGGCGGCGAGCTGGAGCGAACCGCCAGGCGGTGCCGCGATGAGCAACCGGTCGCAGGCCATCGCCACCGGCTGGAGGGCGATCTCCCGGGGCACCGGGTCGAGGTATCTGTCGAGCAGGTCGCGGGTCAGCCCCAGCACCTCCTCGACCACCATCGGCGCGGTCTCCAGCGGCAGCGCGGTCACCACGAGCGCGACGAGGTCGGCCGGTGACCGGTCGCCGTCGCGTACCGAGTCGACAGTGGCCGACCACAGCAGGGCGCGGTCGAGCGGGTCGTCGAGCCCCGGCATGATGCGGGTCGCGGCGGCGGCCGAGGCGTCGTCGAGCCGCACCTTGGCGAACGTCAGGTCGCCCGCGTTGACCAGCAACAGGTCGGCGGCCGGCTCGCCCGCCAGCTCGGGCACCTCGGCACGCTCCCCGTCGAAGTCGACCGAGACGAGCCGGCGCAGCACCGGTCCGTCGTACACGCCGAGGCCGACCCGGTGCGGGCGGGGCGAGCAGGTCTGCACTATGTGGACACTCTGGTAGCGACCGTCCACGATGGTCGGCTCGGCCCGCAGCGTGTTGACGCCCGACTGGCGCAGCCACACCTCGGCCCAACCGCGCAGGTCGCGCCCACTCGCCTCGGCGAGCGCGTCGAGCAGGTCGGCGAGTGTCGCGTTGCCGAAGCGGTGTGCGGCGAAGTACGCCCGCAGCCCGGCGAAGAACGCGTCGTCGCCCAGCCACGCGACGAGCTGGCGCAGCACGGAGGCGCCCTTGGCGTACGAGATGCCGTCGAAGTTGAGCAGCGCGTGCGCCCCGTCGAGCACCTCCTCCGGCGCCACGGGATGGGTGGAGGGGCGCTGGTCGGCGACGTAGCCACTCGCCTTGCGGCGCAAGCCGAACGTGGTCCACGCCCGGTCGAAGCGGGTCACCTCGGCGGTCACCCGCACGCCCAGGTATTCGGCGAACGACTCGTTGAGCCAGAGGTCGTCCCACCACCGCATCGTGACCAGATCGCCGAACCACATGTGCGCCATCTCGTGGGCAATCACGGTGGCCCGCCACTCCCGCTCGCCGTCGGTCACGACCGACCGGAAGACGTAGTCGTCGCGGAACGTCACCAGCCCCGGGTTTTCCATCGCCCCCGCGTTGAACTCCGGCACGAACGCCTGATCGTACTTGCCGAACGGATAACGCACACCGAACAGCTCGTGGAACCGGTCGAGGCACGCCTTGGTGATCTCGAAGATCTCGTCGGCGTCCTTGTCGAGGTGGGCGGCGAGCGAACGCCGGCAGTACAGCCCCAGCGGGATGCCGTCGTGCTCGTCGCTCCGCACGTGGTAGGGACCGGCGATCAGCGAGAAGAAGTAGGTGGCCAGCGGAGGCGTGGCCCCGAACCGCCCGTCGCCCTCGCCCACACCGTTTGCCGCCACCACCCACCCCTCGGGCGCGTGCACGGTCAGCGCGAGCGGCGCCTTGAGGTCGGGCTGGTCGAAGCAGGCGAAGATGCGTTCCGCGTCGTCCAGAAAGGACATCGCGTACAGGTAGGTCTCGCCGTCGGCCGGGTCGACGAAGCGGTGCAGCCCCTCGCCTGTGTTGGAGTAGGCCATCTCCGCCTCGACCACCAGCTCGTTGGCCTCGGCGAGCGCGGGCAGCGGGAGCCGGTTGCCGTCGAGCGTGGCGACGTCGAGATCGACCCCGTTGAGCCGTGCCGACCACAGGCGCGCCGGTTTGACCTCGACAAACGTGGCCGCGCCGGCCCGGGCCGACCGGAATCGGACCGTTGTCGTCGACCGGAACCGCTCGTCGCCACCGGTGACGTCCAGCTCCACGGCGTACGACTCGACGGCGAGCAGCTCGGCGCGCTCGGCCGCCTCGGCCCGGGTGAGGCTACGCATCCGCCCATCCTGCCCGATCACGGCCGGTAGCCCAGGAGCCGCCAGCGGGCGGGGCGCGCTCGCGGCACGGGACGCAGGACTATAGCCTTCCTGCGTGATCGGTCCCACGACGCCCTCGGTGGGCGCCTCGGCTAAGGAGCGTGCGATGGCCCAGCACCCCAAGGGTGACTTCGACCTGAGCCGGGCGGTGTGGCAGCGGGCCAAGGGCGACGGGTCGGAGAGCGCGGTCGAGGTCGCCTTCGTCGACGACCTGATCGGCCTGCGCAACGCCGGCGAGCCCGACGGGCCGGTGCTGGTCTTCACCAAGGACGAGTGGGACGCCTTCGTCGGTGGCGCCCAGGACGGCGAGTTTGACGTCGACTGAGCCACCGGTCAACCCACCAGCGCGCGCACGGCGTCCATGCGGCTGATCCGCGGTGCCAGCCGGCGAAGTTGGAGCGCGAGGTTCATCGCCACGAGCACCGGCTCCTCGTCGGGCAGGTCGCAGTCGACCGCCCGGCGCAGCCACGGCGCCACCTCCGCCCAGCTGTAGAACGACGTGTCACATCCCAGGTTGAGCGGCGGTGGGAAGCCGCCCGGCCCCTGCCGGCCCACCGACCACAGCCGCACGATCTCGCGGGAACGCCCGATGCGGGCCGCGATGTCGGCCAGCGTGACCCAGTCGTTGGCTGCCACGCGCACCGGACGCAGGCCGGCCGACTCGACGTCGCGCACCGCCGCCGTCACCGCCTCGGCCAGGTCGGGGACCTCGCGGCATACCAGCACCGCGCCGACACCGTCACGCGGCCCGGGCGCTGGTGCGAGACCGTCGTGCGACCGCAGGGCCACCTCGCCCGGTGCGCCCACCACCACGAGCACGAACTCCTGAAGCGCCACGACCCCTCCTTCGCAGGCTCCACCACAGCCGGTCGCCGAGGCTCGCCACCCCCTCGAACCAGCCTCCAGCAAAGCCCACCCCCCACCCCCACCGGAGGAGCCAACACAGGGGCCAGCACCTGGCCCCCTGCTACTGTTACCGCCATGCGGATGACGCTTCGGCATCTTGGCTGGTGGACCGCCTGACGGGCGGCCCACACGCATCCGCGTTCACCCAGACACCACGGCCGCCCCTCCGGGCGGCCGTTTCGCGTGCCCGGATCAGGGCGGCTCCCGTACCCGAAAAAGGAGCCCTGGATGACGACCACCGCGACCCTCACCGGTTTCAAGCCCACCGGCCACCTCCAGCTGGGCAATCTGCTCGGCGCCATCCGGCCGGTCGTCGCCGCGCAGCGGCGGACGCGGCCGGTGACCTTCGTGGCCGACCTGCACGCGATGACCGTGCCCCACGACCCCGCCGAGCTGCGGCAGCTCACGCTCGAGGTGGCGATGCTCCTGCTCGCCGCCGGCGTCGACCCCGACCGCAGCCTCTTCTACGTGCAGTCACAGGTCCCCGAACACACCGAGCTGCACTACCTCCTCGAATGCGCGACCCGCTACGGCGAGGCGCACCGCATGATCCAGTTCAAGGAGCGGTCGTCGGGGCAGGGCACGCGGCTGAGCCTGCTCACGTACCCGGTGCTGATGGCCGCCGACATCCTGCTGCACGACGGCGCCGAGGTGCCGGTCGGCGACGACCAGCGGCAGCACCTGGAGCTCGCGCGCGATGTGGCGACCCGGTTCAACACCCACTATGGACAGACGTTCGTGGTGCCGCGCGCGGTCAACCCCGAGGTCGCCGCGCGGGTGATGGACCTGTCCGACCCGACCGCGAAGATGAGCAAGACCAGCGGCACGCCCGGCACGATCTACCTGCTCGACCCGCCCGAGGTGATCGAGCGGAAGGTCATGCGGGCGGTCACCGACTCCGGCGACATCGTCAGCTACGAGCCGGAGACCCGGCCGGGTGTGGCCAACCTGCTGGAGATCCTCGCTGGTTGCGCGGGCGACTCACCTTCCGCGCTGGCCGCCGGCTTCGGGTCGTACGGCGCGCTGAAGCGCGCGGTCGCCGAGGCGGTGGTCGCCACCATCCGCCCCATCCAGCTCCGTTTCAGCGAACTCTCGCGCGATCCGGGGTACGTGCGGACGGTGCTCGCCGACGGCGCGGAGCGAGCCCACGACGCGACCGCCAAGACGGTGCACCGGGCCCGCCGGGCAATCGGCCTGGTCGCCTGATGGTCCGGCGGATCGGGCCATTCCGTGCTGAGGTGGTCGGAGGGGGATCATGACGAGGGAGGGAGCGCACCGATGAGCGCATCGCACGAGGCGACCGAGCGGCGACACAGCCCCTGGCTGGTGCTCGCGACGCTCTGCCTCGGCTTCTTCATGATCCTGCTGGACACCACGATCGTGAACATCGCGATCCCGGACATGAGCGCCGACCTCGACGCGTCGCTCGCCCAACTCCTGTGGATCGTCAACGCGTACGTGCTGGTCTACGCCGTCCTCCTGATCACCGCGGGGCGCCTCGGCGACCTGTACGGCCCCAAGCAGCTGTTCATCATCGGGCTGGTGGTGTTCACGCTGGCCTCGGCCGCCTGCGGCTTCGCCACCACCCCCGGCCAGCTCGTCGCCGCCCGGATCGTGCAGGGCGTGGGCGGTGCGCTGCTCACGCCCCAGACCCTCTCGGTGATCACGGTGATCTTCCCGTCGGAGAAGCGGGGGGCCGCGTTCGGCGTGTGGGGCGGGGTTGCCGGCGTCGCCACGGTCACCGGCCCCACACTCGGCGGCTACCTGGTCACCGACTGGGGCTGGCAGTGGATCTTCTTCGTCAACGTGCCGGTCGGCGTGGTCACCGTCGCGCTCGCCGCGGTCGTGATGCCCAACCTCAAGCTCAACCGCCGCCACCGGCTCGACTGGACCGGCACGCTCCTGGCCACCGCCGGGCTCTTCCTGATCACGTACGGGCTGATCGAGGGCGAGTCGCACCACTGGGGACGAGTGTGGGGCGCGATCACGATCCCGATGGTCATCGGCGCCGGCGTACTGGTCATGGTGGCCTTCTTCGCCCACCAGTACGCCACGCGGGCCAAGGAGCCGCTCGTACCCTTCTCGATCTTCTCGGACCGCAACTTCTCGCTGATGAACTGGGTGGTCGGCGCGATCGCGTTCGGCATGCTCGGGCTCTTCCTGCCCCTGGTGATCTTCCTTCAGTCGGTGATCGGCCTGAGCGCGCTCCAAGCCGGCATCGCGCTGGCCCCGATGTCGGTACTCACGATGTTCATCGCCCCGTTCGCCGGGCGGGCCGCCGACCGCATGGGCGGCAAGTGGATCCTGTTCACCGGCCTCACCCTCTGGTCGCTCGGCATGGGTCTGGTGGTGTGGCTGGCCCGCGCCGACGCCGGCCAGTGGAGCCTGCTGCCCGGCCTGCTGGTCGCCGGCACCGGCCTGGGCATGACGTTCGCGCCGCTCCAGACGATCGCGATGCGCGACATCGTCCCGCGCATGGCCGGCGCCGCCTCCGGCCTCATCAACACCAGCCGTCAGCTCGGCGGCGTGGTCGGCTCGGCCGCGGTCGGCGCGCTCCTCCAGGCAAGACTGGCGACCGAACTCCCGCAGGCCGCGCGCGACCAGGCCGGCACGCTGCCGCCGCAGTACCGCGAGCAGTTCGTCGCCGGCTTCAGCGGCGCCAGCAGTGGCAGCCTCCACGTCGGCGCCGGCCAGACCGGTGTCTCCCTGCCACCGGGCCTGCCCGAGCAGGCCCGGCAGGCACTCGCCGGCGCCGCCGAACGCGCCTTCCGCGAGGGCTTCACGCACGCGATGCGCCTCACGCTGATCCTCCCGCTGGCGGTCCTGGCGGCGGCGGCCATCTCGTGCCTCTTGATCCGCGGCCGCGCCCGCACGCCCACGCCCGAGAAGGACGCCACGCCCGCCGCGGTAGGTGGCTGAGCGCCGGTCCCGCTCGGGCAGGGCCGTCCAACCCTTGTGAACTGGGCTACCGCGATGTCAGCCGTGGTCCAGGCCGCTGCTCCCGCAGCCTCACCCTCCGCCGTTTGACCCCCGGCCCTGCTCTGCTTCCCCGAGGAGGCACCTGGGCGTCCGCTACCGGACGCCGGGCCGTTTCCGATCGGGAAGCAGAGCAAGGGCCGCCCCGGCCCTCGCGCCGGAGGCGGCCAGCGAGGCACCACACGGCACGGCGCTCAGGCGGCGACAAGGATCCGCTTCTCGAAGGCGTTTGCCGCGGTCTCGCCATAGCCGGCGGAGCGGAGCAGCGCCAGGACGGCTGGCAGGTAGAAGTTTGCCTCCAGGCGGAGCACCGCGTGGCCCGCGTCGAGCGCGATCTCCTCCAGCGCGGCGAACATCTGGCGGGCGATGCCGCGGCGCCGGAACGCGGGCCGCACATACATCCGCCTGATGGCGCCGATCTCCCGGTCGAGCGCCTGGAGTGCGCCGCACGCCACCGCCCGGCCATCGATGACGCCCACCAGGTGCTGCGCGTCGTCGCCGGCGAAGAAGCTGGTAGAAGGCCCACCGCCGGCCTCACGGAGCTCCCGGTGCAACGCCGTGATCAACGTGCCCAGCTCGGCGTCGTTGACAGGGCGGGCTTCTATCAACACCGGTCCAAAGTAGCCGGACGCGATTTCCGACAGGTTTCGTGCATGTGGCCCGGATACGGACACTATTCGTCCGTAGAGTCCGACTCCACTACAGCGCCGCTGGTGGGGTCGCGCTGTGGCTGGCGGGCCCGGTGCGCGGCCAACCGCTCGGCCGCGGTGGCCCGGGCCGAGGGCTCCTCCAGCCGGATGTCGGTGCCGCGCGGGCCAGCCGCGTACGCCCCCGCGGTCGGCTGCCAGTCGAACTCCCGCGCCCCGATCCGCACCAGGTCGCCGGGCTCCGCACCAGCCTTGGCCAGCGCTTCCTCCACGCCCAGCCGCTCCAGCCGGTCGGCGAGGAAGCCCACCGCCTCGTCGTTGTCGAAGTTGGTCTGGCGTACCCAGCGCTCGGGTCGAGGGCCGCGCACCACGTACGCCCCGGCCTCCTCGGTGATCGTGAAGCCGGCGTCGTCGACCGCGGGCGGGCGGATCACGATGCGCGTCGGCTCGGGCGCGGGTGCCAGGTCACGAGCGCGCTGCACGAGGTCGGCCAGCGCGTACGTCAGCTCCTTGAGCCCCTCGCGGGTCGCCGTGCTCACCTCGAAGACGGCCAGCCCGCGCGCCTCGATGTCCGGGCGGGTGATCTCGGCCAGGTCGCGGGCGTCGGGCACGTCGACCTTGTTGAGCACCACCAGGCGGGGGCGGTCGGCGAGGCCACCGTACTCGGCCAGCTCCGCCTCGATCGCGTCGATGTCGCTCAGCGGGTCGCGGCCGGGCTCGAGCGTGGCGGCGTCGACGACGTGTACGAGCACGGCACACCGCTCGATGTGGCGCAGGAACTCCAGCCCCAGCCCTTTGCCGGTCGCGGCGCCCGGGATGAGGCCGGGTACGTCAGCGATCGTGAACGTGTGGTTGTCGACCCGTACGACGCCGAGGTTGGGCACGAGCGTAGTGAACGGGTAGTCGGCGATCTTCGGCTTGGCGGCGGAGAGCACCGAGATCAGCGACGACTTGCCAGCCGACGGGAAGCCGACCAGCCCCACATCGGCGACGCTCTTCAGTTCGAGTACGACATCGAGCCGGTCACCGGGCTCGCCCAGCTCGGCGAAGCCCGGAGCCTTGCGGCGCGAACTGGCGAGCGCCGCGTTGCCCCGCCCGCCCCGACCGCCGCGGGCGATCTCGATCGTGGTGCCGGCGCCCACGAGGTCGGCGATGGTCTCACCGCCGACGGTCTGCACGACCGTGCCGTCGGGCACCTTCAGCACGAGGTCGGCACCGTTGGCGCCGTCGCGGTTGGAGCCCTGCCCGCCCTTGCCGTTTTCCGCCTTGATGTGCGGGCGGAAGTGGAAGTCGAGCAGCGTGTGCACCTGCGGGTCGACGACGAGCGAGACGCTCCCGCCGTGCCCGCCGTTGCCCCCGTCGGGCCCACCGAACGGCTTGAACTTCTCCCGGTGGATGGAGACGCAACCGTGCCCGCCGTCACCCGCCAGCAGGTGCAGCACGACCCGGTCGACAAAGGTCGCCACGTCTCGATCCTCTCAACGAATCAACGGCCGGAAGGAGCACAAAAACGAAACGGGCCGGGGACCCACCGAGGGTCCGCGGCCCGCTCCGGAAAGCCGAAAGCTGCTACTGCTGCGCCGGCACGATGCTGACGGTCTTACGCCCGCGCTTGGTGCCGAACTGGACCGAACCCGCCGCCAGCGCGAACAGCGTGTCGTCGCCGCCGCGGCCGACCAGGTCACCAGGGTGGAACTTGGTGCCGCGCTGGCGGATGAGGATCTCGCCCGCGCTGACGACCTGCCCGCCGAACCGCTTCACGCCGAGGCGCTTCGCTTCCGAGTCGCGACCGTTGCGCGAGCTGGAAGCACCCTTTTTGTGAGCCATGTCGCCTCGTCCTTACTTCCCGCTCGAGATGCCGGTCACCTTGACCTGGGTCAGCGGCTGACGGTGGCCCTGGCGCTTGTGGTAACCGGTCTTGTTCTTGAACTTGTGGATCCGGATCTTCGGGCCCTTGGTGTGGGCGGCGATCTCGGCGGAGACCGAGACCTTCGCCAGCGCGGCCGCGTCGGTGACCAGGTCGTCACCATCGACGATGAGCACCGCGGGAAGAGTGACCGCGTCGCCGGGCTCGCCGACGAGCTTCTCGACCTCGATCACGTCGCCCTCGGCGACCTTGTACTGCTTGCCGCCGGTCTTGACGATCGCGTACATCGGACGCGGACTCCCTGTCGCTAAGCGGATCATTTACTGGCACACAAACTATTGCGGGCACACAGAAACCGAGCGCACAACCGTGCGCCACCGGCAAGCGTACGCCACCGACCGGCGCGCCGCCAAATCGTCTACGCGGCGCACAGCGTATCCAGCCGCTGCTGGAGCTGGTCGAGCTTGGCACTGTCGACGCTGCCGATGTCTGCGCGCATCGTGCCCACCTCGTCGCCGATCTCCGTGAGCACGGTGCGCAGCCGCGCGTCGGTCGCCTTTGCCGCCTGCTCCTTGACGCTGTTGGCCCAGGTGGCGAGCGCCGCTTCGGCCTTCTGCCGGGCCTCGTACTCGCCCTTGCCGTCGCCCTTGCCCGCCGCCTCGGCCATCTTGCTCAGCTCGACGAGGAACGTGGTGACCCCCTTGCCACCGGCGGCCAGCGCGGCGGCGCAGACCTCCTTGGCGTTGCCGGCGGCCGGTCCGGTCTCGGTCACCCCGGGAGAGCCCTGGGCGCCGGGCGAACCGGCCGCGCCGGCGGGAGCACCGGGCGACGTGGAGACGCTGGCGGAGGGGGCAGCGGACGGCCGGTCGGCCGAACAGCCCGCCCCCACCAACAAGAGTGCGACGACGACCGCCAGCGCCCGAGCTCGACTCATGGGAGGCAAGCCTACGGGCGTGTACGCCGCCGGGCACCACCGCGCCGGGTACGCCGCCGGCCCCCCGCGCCAGCGGTCGCCTCCTCGGCGTCGTCATCCTCGTCGAGGCCGTCCGGGTCGTCCGGGCCGGCCAGGCGCATCGGCTCCACCGCGTCCGCCACGACCGGGTCGTCCTCCATCGCGTTCTCGTAACGCGACAGGTCGTACCCCATCGTCTCGTCCTCGTCGTAAGCCGGCGTCGCCGCGGCGGGCTCGGGCGCGACGGAGGTCGTGGCACTCCCCTTCCGGCCGCGACGGCGACCGCTGACCACGCCCGACGAGCCGTTTGCGGTCGGCTCGGGGCGGGAGGCGGCGGCGACGGCCTTGACCTTCTCGCCCGCGCCCGCGCCACCGCCGGAGCCGGACGAGCCGCGCGCCGGCACCGGCTCGGTGTGGATGATCAGGCCGCGCCCCTTGCAGTGCTCGCAGGTCTCGCTGAACGCCTCCAGCAGCCCCGCGCCGATCCGCTTGCGGGTCATCTGCACGAGGCCGAGCGAGGTGATCTCGGTGACCTGGTGCTTGGTGCGGTCACGCCCCAGGCACTCGGTGAGGCGGCGCAGCACCAGCTCGCGGTTGGACTCCAGCACCATGTCGATGAAGTCGATCACGACGATGCCGCCCAGGTCGCGCAGCCGCAGCTGGCGCACGATCTCCTCGGCCGCCTCGAGGTTGTTGCGCGTGACGGTCTCTTCGAGGTTGCCGCCCGCGCCGGTGTACTTGCCGGTGTTGACGTCGATGACCGTCATCGCCTCGGTGCGGTCGATGACCAGGTGGCCGCCGGAGGGGAGGAAGACCTTGCGGTCGAGCCCCTTGAGGATCTGCTCGTCGATCCGCTTCTCGGCGAACACGTCGACCGTGCCGGTGTGCCGCCGCAGCCGCGCCACCAGGTCGGGCGAGACGTGCTGTAGGTACGTCTCGACCATGTCGTACGCGCCGTCGCCCTGCACCACAAGCTCGCGGAAGTCTTCGTTGAACAGGTCGCGGACGACCCGGATGACCAGGTCGGGCTCCTCGTAGAGCAGCGCCGGGGCGCCGCCCTCGGCCGCCCGCGCCTGGATGTCCTCCCACTGCGCCTGGAGCCGCTTGACGTCGCGGGCCAGCTCGTCCTCACTCGCGCCCTCGGCGGCGGTGCGCACGATCACGCCGGCGCCGTCGGGCACGAGCTTCTTCAGCACGTCGCGCAGGCGCTTGCGCTCGTTGTCGGGGAGCTTGCGGCTGATGCCGGAGGCGTTGCCGTGCGGCACGTACACCAGGTGCCGCCCGGAGAGCGCGATGTGGCTGGTCAGCCGCGCGCCCTTGTGGCCGATCGGGTCCTTGGTGACCTGCACGAGCACCGAGTCGCTCGACTTGAGCGCCTGCTCGATCGAGCGGGCCCGCCCCTCCAGGCCGGTGGCGTCCCAGTTGACCTCACCGGCGTAGAGCACGGCGTTGCGGCCCCGCCCCACGTCGACGAAGGCCGCCTCCATGCTGGGCAGGACGTTCTGCACCTTGCCGAGGTAGACGTTGCCGGCCATGGTGCCGGCCGAGGCGCGGGTCACGTAGTGCTCGACGAGTACCCCGTCTTCGAGGACGGCGATCTGCGTGCGGTCGCCGCGCTGGCGCACGACCATGACCCGGTCGACCGCCTCCCGGCGGGCCAGGAACTCCGACTCGCTCAGGATCGGCGGGCGCGTGCGGCGCTGCTCGCGGCCGTCACGGCGGCGCTGGCGCTTGGCCTCGAGGCGGGTCGAGCCGGATACGCCCTGCACCTCGTCGCTGCCGCGCCGCGGCTCGCGGATCTTGACGACCGTCGGCACGCCGTCGTCGGCACCGGACTCGACGTCGCTCGCGCCCTTGCGCCGGCGCCGCCGGCGCCGGCGGGTCAGCGGCTCGCCGTCTTCGTCCTCTTCGCCTTCGTCGGCCGCCTCGGCCGCGGCCTCTTCCTCGTCGAGTTCGTCGTCGGCCGTGCCACGACCGCGCCCTCGACCGCGCCGGCCACGGCGGCGCCGCCGGCGACCGCCGGCGCCGTCCTCGTCCTCTTCCTCGTCCTCCTCGTCCTCTTCGGCCTCCGCGGTGGTGACCTCCGCGGTGACCTCCGGCTCCGCCTCGATTTCCGTGGTACGCCGTCCGCGGCGCCGCCGCCGCGCGGGCTCCTCCGCCTCGGGGGCCTCCTCGGGGGCGGCCGCCGCGGGAGCGGCTTCCGGCTCGGCCGCGGGCTCCGCGGCCTTCTCCGCGCGCGCCTTCCGGGCGGTCTTCGCGGGCGGCTCCGGCTCCTCCGCCTCGGGGGCCATGAACAGCACGGTCGGTGCGGACAGGGCGGCCCGGCGCCGGCGGCTCGGCGGCGCCTCCTCAGCTGGCGGCTCGACCGCCGCCGGCTCGCTGACCGCGGGCTCGCTGACCACCGGCTCAGCGGTCGGCTCGGTCAGCGGCTCGGCGGCCACCGCGACCTTTTTCCGCCTGGTACGCGTGGTCTTCGCCGGTACGGGCTCTTCGACGACCGGCGCCTGCTCCGCAGCGATTTCCGGCGTTGCGCCTGATTCATCCGCTGCCGCGGTCTTTCGCCGCCTCCGGGTCGGTGTGACGGCCTCCGTACCGGGCTCGGCTGGCTCGGCCGCCTTGCGCCGCGTGGTGCGGGCGCGCTTCGTAGGGGTGGTGCTTTCGGCGGTATCGCCGGCCGGCTCGGAACCGGTCCGGTCACCGCCCTCTGGCTCGTTGTCGAGCATGGGCGTTCTCCAGTTCTGGCGGCCCCGGGCGCGGGTGAGCGCTGCCACGCAGGGTCGCCGCAAAGTGTTTCCGGCGGCTTGCCCGGGCGGGCTGGCCACCGAAGTCTGCCTGCTGAGCGCTGGCCGGAGACCGGCTAGCGTTCACCGATGGGTACTCCGTCGCGATCCGCCTCCAACGGATCGACGATCGCCCCCTGCGCGGTCAGCGTGCCCTGCGCCAGCCGGGTCGCCCGAGGGGGCACCGGCGGCTCCAGGTCGGCCACCACGCGGAGGCCGGCAAGAACGTCATCGGGCCGTACGGACGGGGTGACCTGCCGTACGACTAGGTCGAGTATCGCACACGGTACGCCCGTGACCTCGCTAGGTGCCGCCGGGGCAGAGATCGCAGAGCTATACGCCGAGATCACAGAGATGCTAGCCACTGCCCCGCGCGTGTCGAACGTGCGCCGCCCCTGCTTCGTCAAGCGCTCCACGAGCACCTCGTCGGCGGCCGAGAACGCCACCACCGCGCGCGACAGCGTGTCGGGCTCGACCCCCGGCAGCTCGATCCGCCACGACGACGCGTCGATCCGCTCGGCGAGGCTGGTGCCGGCCGTCGCCTCGACCGCGTCGAGCACATCCAGGCCGGGTGAGAGGGCCGCGTCGAGCGAGGCGCGTACCGCCGCCGGGTCAGCGCTTGCCTGGAGGCCGATCTCGAGGTACTCCGCCTCGCTGGCGACCCCGGTCGGCGCCGCCGAGGCGTACGAGATCTTGGGGTGCGGGGTGAAGCCTTGCGAGAAGGCGATCGGCACGCCGGCCCGGCGCACCGCCCGCTCGAAGGCGCGGGCGAAGTCGCGGTGCGAGGTGAACCGGAGTGGGCCGCGCTTGGCGTACCGGATCCGGATCCGCTGCACGACGGGCGCCTGGCCCCCCTCAGGCTGTGGTTTCCTGCTGATCGTGGTGCTCCCGTCGGGTCAGCGGGCGGTGGAGACAGGCGTCAGTGGCAGCAGCTTACGGCCGGTCGGACCGATCTGGATCTCGGTGTCCATCGACGGGCACACGCCACAGTCGAAGCACGGGGTCCAGCGGCAGTCGTCCTGCTCGTACTCGGAGACGGAATCCTGCCAGTCCTGCCACAGCCAGTCTTTGTCGAGGCCGGAGTCGAGGTGGTCCCAGGGCAGCACCTCGGTCTCGTCCCGCTCGCGGGTCGTGTACCAGTCGAGGTCGACGCCGAAGCCGGGCAGCACGTCGGTGGCCGCCTCGACCCACCGCTGGTAGGAGAAGTGCTCGCTCCAGCCGTCGAAGCGGCCGCCCCGCTCCCAGACCCGCCGGATCACCGCGCCGACCCGGCGGTCACCACGGGAGAGCAGTCCCTCGATCAGCGACGGCTCGCCGTCGTGGTACCGGAAGCCGATGGCCCGGCCCAGCGACCGGTCCGAGTTGATCTCGGCCTTCAGCTTTCGCAGCCGGTTGTCGATCACCTCGGGCGTGCACATCGAGGCCCACTGGAACGGCGTGTGCGGCTTGGGCACGAAGCCGCCGATCGAGACCGTGCACCGGATGTCCTTGGAGCCGGTGGCGGCCCGGCCGGCCCGGATCACCTCGTGGGCGAGGCGGGCGATCTGCAGCACGTCTTCGTCGGTCTCGGTGGGCAGGCCACACATGAAGTAGAGCTTCACCTGGCGCCAGCCGTTGCTGTAGGCCGTGACGACGGTGCGGATGAGGTCTTCCTCCGACACCATCTTGTTGATCACCTTGCGGATGCGCTCCGAGCCGCCCTCGGGCGCGAAGGTGAGCCCGGTGCGCCGCCCGTTGCGGGACAGCTCCTGGGCCAGCGTGATGTTGAAGGCGTCGACCCGGGTCGACGGCAGCGAGAGCGAGACGTTGGTGCCCTCGTACTGCTGGGCGAGGCCGGAGCAGATGTCGCCGATCTCGGAGTGGTCGGCCGAGGAGAGCGAGAGGAGCCCCACCTCGGAGAAGCCGGAGAACTCCAGCCCCTCCTTCACCATCTGGCCGACCGTGGTGATCGACCGCTCGCGCACCGGCCGCGTGATCATGCCAGCCTGGCAGAAGCGGCAGCCGCGCGTGCAGCCCCGGAAGATCTCCACCGCGTAGCGCTCGTGCACCGTCTCGGCGAGCGGCACCAGCGGCTTCTTGGGGTAGGGCCACTCGTCGAGGTTCATCGTCGTGCGCTTGTGCACGCGAAACGGCACATCCGCCCGGTTGGGCACCACGCGCTGGATCCGCCCGTCGGGCAGGTAGTCGACGTCGTAGAAGCGCGGCACGTAGACGCTCTCCGTGCGGGCCAGTCGGAGCAGCAGCTCGTCACGCCCGCCAGGTGACCCCTCGGCCTTCCACGCGCGGACGATCTGGGTGATCTCCAGCACGGCTTCCTCGCCGTCGCCGAGCACCGCCGCGTCGACGAAGTCGGCGATCGGCTCGGGGTTGAACGCCGCGTGCCCGCCGGCCACCACCACCGGATGCGCCTCGGTGCGGTCGCGCGCCGCCAGCGGGATGCCGGCCAGGTCGAGCGCGGTGAGCAGGTTGGTGTAGCCGAGCTCGGTGGCGAACGAGACGCCGAGCAGGTCGAACGCCCCCACCGGCCGGTGCGCGTCGACCGTGAACTGCGGCACCTCGTGCTCACGCATGAGCGCCTCGAGGTCGGGCCACACCGCGTACGTCCGCTCGGCCAGCACGTCGGGCAGCTCGTTGAGCACCTCGTACAGGATCTGGACGCCCTGGTTGGGCAGGCCCACCTCGTACGCGTCCGGGTACATCAGCGCCCACCGCACGGTCGCCGAGTCCCAGTCTTTGGCGACCGCGCCCAGCTCACCGCCGACGTACTGGATCGGCTTGCTGATCCGCGGCAGCAACTGCTCCAGCTGGGGAAAGACGGACGGGACGCTCACTGAGCTGCCTTTCGTCGGCGACTGCGGGGCCCACGGGCGGACCTCCGCGGACGGGTCCGGGCCGTCGAGGCTCACTCCACGCGCGCACAGACCGCCCCGGGGGGTATTCAATCGCCCAGAATACGCGCGCCCCAACCGGTGGTGTGGCGGTACTAGCCTCGGATAGGTCACGAGGCGGCGTAGTGGAGGGAGTCACCGCAAAATGCCGGGAGCGGATCCGGACCCCACCAGACCGGTGCCTCCTCCGGAGGACGAGCCGACGGCCGTGACCCCGCTAGCCGACGACGACGGCGTGAGCGGCCTCAAGCCCACGCTCAAGGAGCCGCCCCGCTGGAGCGGCTCCGCCGCCGTGCCGCCGCCCGCCGAGAAGAAGCGCAGGCGCTGGCTCGCCACCGCACACGACCTCGATGCGCCGGGGCTGGCCCCCTCGCCACCGCCGCGCGACCCCACGATGCCGCTGCCCGACGAGGAGCGGGAGGCGTACGAGAGAGGCGCGCCGGTCGACCCCTGGGCCGACGCTGACCCGCTCGACCAGTACCCGCGGACCCTGCTGGATGTGCCGCACGCACCGCAACCGGCGCTCCCACCGCCACCACCGCCCACGCAGGGCCCACCGCAGGCCCCACCGCCGGTGCGGCGCCAGCCGGCGCCACCGCCGCCACCACCACCGAGTCCGGCCTCGCAGATGCTGCCGGACGTGCGCAAGCCGCCGAAGAGGCAGCGGTCGCGCAAGGGCCCGCCGCCCCCGCCTCCGGGGCCGCCGCCGGGCTGGCATCCACCGCCCGGCTACGGGCCGCCTGTCGCGGCACGCCGCCGCCGGCGCCGCAAGTGGCCGTGGATTCTCCTGCTCATGACGCTGGCCTGCTGCTGCGGCTGCCCGGCCTACTTCGGCAAGCCGATGTGGGAGCAGTACCCCGCCTCGGTCTCGCTCCCCGCCGAGGTCTCCGACCTGAGCCTGCGCAACGACGCGGCCAGCCGGCGGGCGGCCACCGAGCTCCAGGCCGACCTGCGCGGCACGCACATGCTGGCCGAGGAGACGTTCGCCGGTGTGTACGCGGACGGCGCCGGCAAGCGGGTCACGCTCTTCGGCACCACCGGCTTCCGCTTCTCCCCCGAGTCCGACCTGGAGAAGGAGATCACCCGGCTCACCGAGCGTTACGCGCTGCGCCAGGTGAAGACGGTCGACACCGGCAGGCGTGGCGAGTACCTGCGCTGCGGCGTCGGGCAGGACGGCAAGGCCAGCGTCGCGGTGTGCGCGTGGGCCGACCACGGGAGCCTCGCCACCGGCGTCTTCACCCGCCGCTCGGTCGACGACAGCGCCGCCCTGCTGGAGCGCCTCCGCAGCACGGTCGTGAGCCGCGGATAAGCCAGCGAGTAATCCGACAGTTACTCAGTCCGGGTACCGGATGGCCACAACCAGGTAGTACGAGGCAGAATCTGGACATGCGGCGATGGCTCTTCGCTGACCAGCTGGGGCCGCACTTCCTCGACGGAGAGCACCAACCGGTGCTGCTGATCGAGTCAAAGGCGGTCTTCCGTCGCCGCGCCTTCCATCGGCAAAAGGCCCACCTGGTCCTTTCCGCGATCCGCCATCGCGCCGCTGAGCTGGGCGATCGTGCCGTGCACCTCAAGACCGAGACCTACCGCGACGGGCTGCGGCGCTACGGCGAGGTGGTCGAGGTCTGCCACCCCACGACCCGTCGGGCCCGCGACTTCGTCCGCGCCCAGGAAAAGGTGACCGTGCTGCCGGCGCGCGGGTTCGTCACCAGCCACGAAGACTTCGCCACCTGGGCCGACGGGCGGCGGGGGGCGGCGCGGCTCGACGACTTCTACCGCCACGCCCGGCAGGCCCACGGCATCCTGGTGGAGGGCGGCGAGCCGGTGGGCGGCCGCTGGCAGGTCCGGGTCGCCGACGGCCCCCGCCCGACCGGCCTGGCCCCGCCGCCCGCGCCGGTGGAAGACGCCATCGACGACGAGGTCCGCGCCGATCTCGACCGGTGGGCCGCGGAGGGCATCGAGTTCATCGGGCGCGACGCTCCCCGGCAGTTTCCGGTCACCCGCGCCGAGGCGCTCGACCGGCAGCGCCACTTCCTGATCCACCGCCTGCCCCACTTCGGCCGCGCCGACGACGCGATGCTCGCGGCCGACCCGTGGCTGGCCCACAGTGGTCTGTCCACATCGTTCAACCTCGGCCTGCTCGACCCGCTGCCCGCTGTCCGCGAGGCCGAGGCGGCGTTCCGGGCCGGGCTCGCGCCACTGTCCAGCGTGGAGCGCTTCGCCCGCCAGGTGATCGGCTGGCGCGATTACCTGTGGCACCTGTACTGGTACCTCGACGTCGGCTACCCCGCCGGCTCCCGCGCCCCGGGCCGCACCTCCATCCCCGAGTGGTTCGCCACGCTCGACGCCGAGTCGGTGCACGCCCGCTGCCTGTCCAGCGCGCTCGCGGCCGTGCGTGACCTCGGCTGGACCCACCACGCGACGCGGCTCACCGTGCTCGGCAACTACGCCGTGCAGCGCGGCTGGCGCCCCACCGACATGGTCGACTGGTTCGAGCGCGCCTTCGTCGACGGCCGCGAGTGGGCCATGATCGGCAACGTCGTCGGCATGGCCCGCCACGCCGAGCTGAGCGCGGTCACCACCGAGCCGTACGCGGTGAGCGGCACGCACATCAACCGGGCCAGCGACTTCTGCGCCGGCTGCCGCTACGACCCCAAGCAGCGCCTGGGCCCGGATGCCTGCCCGTTCACCGGCGGCTACCTGACCTACCTGCACCGCACGCGCGAGCGCCTGCACGGCAACGTCCGGATGACCAGGGCGCTGAAGCAGCTCGCCCGGATCACCGACCTCCCCGCGATCGTGGCGCAGGAGCGGGCCCGCGGCTCCCAGGCCCCTTGATCAGCCCTGCGGGGGCAGCCCGTCCAGGATGAGCGGCACCGCCGAGGCCGCGTGTACGCGGCGCGGCCCGCCGAGCGTCCGCCGGGAGGGGTAGGTCTCTCCGGTCGGGTGACCGGAGAGACCCCGCACTCCTCGTCAAACGGGCGTGACCGAGACGGCGACCTTCTCGCCCTCGCCGACCTCCCCCTCCGAGCCGGACGTCGCCGGGTCGAAGCGGATCTCGGTCGCCAGCACCTCGGCCGCCACGAAGTCGCCGTGCGCCTCGACCGCGGCGACCACCTCGGGCGCGGCGCCCAGCGAGACCACCACGCGGTCGGTGATGTCGAGCTGGGCCTCGCGGCGGGCCTGCTGCACGACCCGCACGACGTCGCGGGCCAGGCCCTCGGCCGCCAGCTCGGGCGTGACGGTGGTGTCGAGCACCACCACGCCCTCGCCGCCGGGCAGCGGCGCCGAATGGCCGGCATCAGCCGCGACCAGCTTCAGCTCGTACTCGCCATCCTGTAGCGCGACACCGGCGGCAACCGGGCTGCCGTCGACCAGCGTCCACTCGCCGGCCTTGACCGCCTTGATCACCTGCTGCACCGCGCCGCCGACCCGCGGGCCGAGCGCGCGCGGCACCACCGTGAGCACCTGCTCGCAGTAGCTCGACACCTCGCCGGTGAAGACCACCGACTTGACGTTGACCTCGTCGGCGACCAGGTCGGCGAAGGGGCGCAGCGCGTCCGCCCCCGGCGTCGCCACGGTCAGCTGGGACAGCGGCAGCCGCACGCGCAGCCCGCGCGCCTTGCGCAGCGACAGCGCCGCCGAGCAGACGTCGCGGACGGCGTCCATCGCGGCGACCAGCTCGTGGTCGGCCGGGAACTCGCCCGCGTCCGGCCAGTCGGCCAGGTGCACCGAACGCTCGCCGGTGAGCCCGCGCCAGATCTCCTCGGCGGTCAGCGGCGCCAGCGGCGCCACGACCCGGCTGAGCGTCTCCAGCACCGTGTACAGCGTGTCGAACGCGTCCCGGTCGCCGGTCCAGAACCGGTCGCGGGAGCGCCGCACGTACCAGTTGGTCAGCGCGTCCAGGTACGACCGCACCGACGCGCAGGCACCGGAGATGTCGTACTCGTCCATCTGACGCTGCACTGTGGACACCAGCTCGCCGGTCTTCGCCAGCACGTACCGGTCGAGCAGGTGGCCGGAGTCCATCCGCCGCACCGCGTCGTGCTGGGAGGCGTTGGCGTACAACGAGAAGAAGTACCACACGTTCCACAGTGGAAGCAGCACCTGGCGCACGGAGTCGCGGATCGCGCTCTCGGTCACCGGCATGTCGCCGCCCCGCAGCACCGGCGACGACATCAGCATCCACCGCATGGCGTCGGAGCCGTGCGAGTTGAAGACGCCGTACACGTCCGGGTAGTTGCGCAGGCTCTTGGACATCTTGCGACCGTCTTCGCCGAGCAGGATGCCGTGGCTCAGGCAGTTGCGGAACGCCGGCCGGTCGAACAGCGCGGTCGCCAGCACGTGCATGGTGTAGAACCAGCCCCGCGTCTGTCCGATGTACTCCACGATGAAGTCGCCCGGGTAGTGGTGCTCGAACCACTCGCGGTTTTCGAACGGGTAGTGCACTTGCGCGAACGGCATCGAGCCCGACTCGAACCAGCAGTCGAGCACCTCCGGCACGCGGCGCATCATCGAGCGCCCGGTCGGGTCGTCCGGGTTGGGACGCACAAGGTCGTCGATGCTCGGCCGGTGCAGGTCGGTGACGGTGACACCGAAGTCGCGCTCCAGCTCGGCGAGCGAGCCGTAGACGTCCATCCGCGGGTAGGCCGGGTCGTCCGACTTCCACACCGGGATCGGCGAGCCCCAGAAGCGGTTGCGGGAGATCGACCAGTCTCGCGCGCCGGCCAGCCACTTGCCGAACGAGCCGTCCTTGACATGCGCCGGCGTCCAGTTGATCTGCTGGTTGAGCTCGACCATCCGGTCACGGAACTGGCTCACCGCCACGAACCACGACGACACCGCCTTGTAGACCAGCGGCGTGTCACACCGCCAGCAGTGCGGGTAGGAGTGCGTGTAGGTCTCCTGCCGCACCACCACGCCCCGCTCGCGCAGCTCGCGGGAGATCGGCTTGTTGGTGTCGAAGACCTGCTCCCCCTGGTACGGCGGCACGAGCGAGGTGAACCGCGTGTGCGCGTCCACGGTCACCACGGTCGGGATGCCGGCGGCGTTGCAGGTGTTCTGGTCGTCTTCACCGAACGCCGGCGCGAGGTGCACGACCCCGGTGCCGTCCTCAGTGGACACGAACTCGGCGCCCAGCACCTGGAACGCGTTGGGCGTGTCGGCCAGGAAGTCGAACAGCGGCGTGTAGCGGCGCCCGACCAGCTCGGCCCCGCGCACGACGCCGACCTGGGTGAGCTCGCCCAGCTCCTTCTGGTACGCGCCGAGCCGCGCCGCCCCGACGAGGTATCGCTGCCCTGCCGAGTCTTCGAGCACGGCGTACTCGATGTCGGGCCCCACCGCGAGCGCCAGGTTGGACGGCAGCGTCCACGGCGTGGTCGTCCAGACCGCGACCTTCTCGCCGGTGTCCAATGTGAACCAAACGGTCAGCGACGGGTCGTGCCGCTCGCGGTAGACGTCGTCCATCCGGGTTTCCGTGTTGGACAACGGCGTCTCGCACCGCCAGCAGTACGCCAGCACGCGGAAGCCCTCGTAGACCAGCCCTTTGTCGTGCAGCGTCTTGAACGCCCACATGACGCTTTCCATGTAGTCCAGGTCGAGCGTCTTGTAGTCGTTGGCGAAGTCGACCCAGCGCGCCTGGCGCGTGACGTATCGCTCCCAGTCCTGCGTGTAGGTCAGCACCGAGGTGCGGCACGCGTCGTTGAACCGCCCCACGCCCAGGTCGAGGATCTCCGCCTTGGTGGAGATGCCGAGCTGCTTCTCCGCCTCCACCTCGGCCGGCAGGCCGTGGCAGTCCCAGCCGAAGCGCCGCTCCACTCGGCGGCCGCGCATGGTCTGGTAGCGCGGCACGACGTCCTTGACGTATCCGGTGAAGAGGTGGCCGTAGTGCGGCAGCCCGTTGGCGAAGGGCGGGCCGTCGTAGAAGACGTACTCGTTGGCCCCCTGCGGGCCAGCGTCCCGGGCGTCGACGGAAGCCTGGAACGTCTTGTCGGCCGCCCAGTGGTCGAGCACGCGACGCTCGACCGCGGGCAGGTCGGGGCTCGCCGGTACGCCGGCCTTCGGGTCGGTCTTCGGATACACCGTAGGTCTCCTCGCAGCTCACATGCCCATGTGCCCACTGCGAGGACGAGCCGAAGCCCGCGGTACCACCCCGCTTGGCGACCCCGGTGAGGGCCGCCCGCTCGTTGGCCGGCTGTGACGGGCCGGACCCGTCCGGTTCTACTAGGGCCCGCTCTCGCCAGGCCCGTTCTTCCGGAGGCTCACCGGTGATGGCCGGGTCATCGCCTTTACGGTCGTCAAGCGTACTCCACCTTCCGCCGCCGGGTCCGGCAATAACTCGGGGGCGGGTACTGACCACCGGCATCACTCGTCTGGGTGACGCTGGCGCGTGCCCCGAGGCACCGGCCGGGCACGCCGCTGGAACGGCCCGGCGAGCGGCACCTGCTAGCGGTCACCGCCAGCCAGGCGACAAGCGCCTACCTGGGGAAGAATCCCGACAAACTACGCGAATTTCCCGGCTTAGCTGAGCTCGGGAAACCAGAGCGCGATCTCGCGCTTGGCGCTGTCGGGCGAGTCGGAGGCGTGCACCAGGTTTTCCCGGTTGGAGAGGGAGAGGTCGCCGCGGATCGTGCCGGCGGCGGCCTTGCGCCCGTCGGTGGCGCCGACCAGCAGGCGCACCACCTCGATCGCCTGGTCGCCCGAGAGCACCGCCGCCACCAGCGGCCCGCCCGTCATGAACTCCTTCAGCGGCGGGTAGAAGCCCTTGTCGACGTGCTCGGCGTAGTGCTCGTCGGCCAGTGCGGCGTCCATGTCGCGCAGTACGAGCGCGTCGATCGCGAGGCCCTTGCGCTCAAACCGGCCGAGAATCTCGCCGAGCAGACCACGCCGCAGGGCGTCTGGCTTGATCAGGACCAACGTGCGTTCGGCCGAGGTGCTCGTGGACACGCTTCCTCCAGTGCGCGGATGGACGTACCGCACCAGAGTATCGGGCTTCCCATTACTGGCTGGGCGGGCCTAGCCTGGCGGGTAACCCGAGGGAGGTCCACTGTGGCTGACGCTCGTCGGAGGCCGATCGCACCGGTCCGCAAACTTGTCGCCGCGGTGCTGGGCACGTTCGCGGCGTTCGTGATGCTCTTCGGCGCCGGCATGCAGAGCTGGGCGATCGTGGCGGTCGGCCTGGCGGTGCTGGTGCTGGCGATCAGCCTCGTGCTGGTCAACACGATCCGTGGCGGCGCCCGGGCCTGGGTTGCCGGCACGGCGCACGTGATGACCGCGACCGAGCCGCCCGCCTCCTCCACGTACGGCCGGTGCGAGCTACAGATCGTCATCGACGCGCCCGGGCTGCCCGCCGCGTCCATCAAGGTGCGCGAGTCACGCGTGCCGGTCGCCAAGTGGCCGATCCCCGGCGTGACGTTGCCGATCATGGTGGCCGTCGACGACCTGCGGCATGTACGGATCCTGTGGGACGACGCGCTCACGCACGCCGAGGCTGCCGCCACGCTCGAGCCGGAGCACGAATACCTGCCGGAGTCGGACGACATCCTCTTCGACGACGACGAGCCGCCGCCGTGGGCACGCCGCGGCCCGGACGAGCCGGTCACCGCCGACCTAACCGACGACCTTGACGGCGGCGTCCGCGACGACCCGCCGGTGGTCGTGCACCAGTCGCCGGGCGGCCCGATCGTGCTCGAAGGCCAGGTCGTCGAGCCCTCCACCGGCGAGGCCCGCACCGTCCCGCTCCCCCGGCGGGCTCGCCCCAAGCGCGGGGAGCAGGGCAACGGCAATGGCGCCGCCACCGCGGTCGCCGACCCGGCGCCCGCCGGCGACCCGCTTGACCCCGAGCCGGAGCCCGCCGAGGCGGCCGCGGTCGAGGGCGACGATGACGGCCTGATCGCGTACCCCAGCGCCCACCCCAGCCCGAGCGCCTCGATCCACGGGGTCGGCGTCACCGTGCTGGTCACCGACCTCTCCCGGTCGATCGCGTTCTACCGCGACATGCTCGGCTTCTACGAGATCGACGGCGGCGACGGCAACGCGGTCCTCGCCTCCGGCGAAACGCGGCTGGTGCTCCGCGTGATCAGCGACGTCTCCCCGGCCGGCCCGCGCACCGTCCACCTCAACCTCGAGGTCGGCGACATCACCGAGACGCACGAGGAGCTGAAGGCGAAGGGCGTCAAGTTCACGTACGGCCCGCGCCCGGTCAACAAGGGCGCCAAGCTGGAGCTGTGGGCCGCCGCCTTCAAAGACCCCGACGGGCACGGCATCGCGATCACGCAGTGGCGCAGCCGAGCCGACCTGGCCGACGAGCAGGCCGTCGCCGACGGCGCCTAGGGCGGAGGCGGAGGCGGGCTGCTGTCGCGGCGGGGCGGGGCCAGGATCGTGCGACGCACGTTGAGCACGTAGAGCCACACCAGGCCGAAGAGCAGCCCCAGCACGGCCAGCGACCAGTGCAGGAAGCCGCCGAGCATGAGGGCGCCCTGGAGCGCCGCGCCGGCGTACCAGGCCCAGTCGTGGCGCAGCAGCCCGGTGAGCACCACACAGGCGACCGCCGCCCCGACGATCACACCGATCGTGGCGCCGCTCAGCCCTTCACCGAGCATCCGCATCGGCTGGATGCCGAGCAGCAGCACGATCGTCTCGAGGATCAGCGTGCCGGCGCCCAGCCCGCGGACCGCGGCCTGGGGGTTGCGCAGCCCCGACCGCTGATCGCCCCCCGCCCCGCCGGGCGGTGGTGTCGGGGCGTCCGGGCCGCTCATCGCTTCAGGAGCCGCCGCGCGTCGGCGACCGTCGACACCGAACCGGTGATCAGCACGCCCACACCGCTCAGCTCGCCCTCCACATCGGACTCGGCGAGGGCCACCGCCGCCTCGATCGCGTCGGGCATGTTGGGAGCGACCTCGACCCGCCCCTCTCCGAAGAACTCCTCGGCGACCGGTGCGAGCGCCTCGACCGGCATGGCCCGGGGCGACGTGTTGCGCGTGACCACCACCGCGTCGACGACCGGCTCCAGCAGCTCCAACAGCCCGGCGACGTCCTTGTCGGCGAGCACCGCCACGACCGCGACAAGCCGGCTGAACGAGAACTCCTCCTGAAGCGCCGCCACCGTCGCGGCCATGCCGTGCGGGTTGTGCGCGCCGTCGAGCAGGATCGTCGGCGCCGTGCGCACGCGCTCCAGCCGCCCCGGCGAGCTGGCGCCGGCGAAGCCCTCGCGCACCACCTCGGGGTCGAGCTGGCGGCTCGCGCCGGCGCCGAGGAACGCCTCGACCGCGGCGAGCGCCACCGCCGCGTTCTGCGCCTGGTGCGCGCCGTGCAGCGGGAGGAAAACCTCCTCGTACACGCCGCCGAGCCCTTGGATCGTGAGCACCTGCCCGCCGACCGCGACCGCCCGGCGCAGCACGCCAAACTCGCTGCCTTCGCGGGCGATCGTGGCGCCCACCTCGGCGCAGCGCTCCAGGATCGGCCGCGCGGCCTCCTCCTCCTGGGCTGCCGAGATCACCGTGGCTCCCTTGTGGATGATCCCGGACTTGGCGAGCGCGATGTCTTCGATCGTGTCGCCCAGCCATTCGGTGTGGTCGAGCCCCACCGGCGTGATCACCGCGATGCCGGCGTCGAGCACGTTGGTCGAGTCTTCGGCACCGCCCAGCCCCACCTCGACCACCGCCACGTCGACCGGCGCGTCGGCGAACGTGGCGAAGGCCAGCGCCGTCGTCACGTCGAAGTAGGTCAGCGGCTCGTCCGCGCGCTCGTCCACCAGCGCGGCGAGCGGCGCCACCTCCCGGTACGCCGCCACGAACCGCCGCTCGCTCACCGGCTCACCGTCGAGGCTGATCCGCTCCCGCACCGTCTCCAGGTGCGGGCTCGTGTACCGCCCGGTGTGCAGCCCGTGCGCCCGCAGCAGCGAGTCGATCATCCGGGCCGTCGACGTCTTGCCGTTGGTGCCGGTCAGGTGGATCGACGGGTACGCCCGCTGCGGGCTGCCCAGCAGGTCGAGCAGCTCCTTGATGCGGTCGATGTCGAAGACCATCCGGGTGTACCCCCGGTTGTTGAGCTCCGCGTCGACCTGCTCGAACTCGGTACTCATGCTGTTGGCAGCGCCTCCAGGGCCGTGGCGATGCGCGCGAGGTCGGCCTCGGCGGCGGCCAGGCGATCCTTGATCTTGCGGACCACCGGCTCGGGCGCCTTGCCGACGAAGGCGGGGTTGTCGAGCTTCGCCCGGGTCTGCTCGGCCTCCTTGAGCGCGGCGGCCCGGTCCTTCTCCAGCCGGGCCCGCTCGGCGGCGACGTCGATCGCGCCGCGCGTGTCGAGCGCGACCGAGACATCGCCGGTCACCGCGAGCTGCGCGGTGGCGCTGAAGCCCTCGCCCGCCTCGTCGAGCCGCACCAGCGACCGGATCAGCGGCTCGTGGGCGGCGATGCCCGCCGGGGCCAGCCCGTCGAGCCGCGCCACGACCCGCTGCGCCGGGCGCAGCCCTTGGTCGGAGCGGAAGCGCCGGATCTCCGTGACCACGCGCTGGAGCGTGGCGAGCTCAGCCTCCGCGGCATCGTCCACCAGCGCTGGTACGGCCGACGGCCAGGCCGCCGTCACGACCGTCTCGCCACCGGTGAGCGCGGTCCACAGCTCCTCGGTCACGAACGGGATCACCGGGTGCAGCAGCCGCAGCAACTGGTCGAGCACGTGCCCGAGGACCCGCTGCGTGCGCTCGGCCGCCGGTCCGCCGCCGACGAGCACCGGCTTGGCCAGCTCGACGTACCAGTCGCAGACGTCGTCCCAGGCGAAGTGGTAGAGCACGTCGCAGACCTTGGCCAGCTCGTACGCCTCGGAGAGCTGGTCGACCTCGCCGATCACGTGCTGGAGCCGGGAGAGGATCCAGCGGTCGACCGGGCTCAGCTCGGCCGGCAGCTCGCCCCGCACGTGCGCGCCGTTGAGCAGCGCGAAGCGGGTCGCGTTCCACAGCTTGTTGCAGAAGTTGCGGGAGCCCTGGCACCAGTCTTCGCTGACCGGCACGTCGGCGCCGGGGTTGGCGCCCCGGGCCAGCGTGAACCGCGTGGCGTCGGCGCCGTACCGCTCGATCCAGTCGAGCGGGTCGACCACGTTGCCGAACGACTTCGACATCTTCTTGCCGTGCTCGTCGCGGACCATGCCGTGCAGCGCGATCACGTCAAACGGCTGCTTGCCGTCCATCGCGTAGAGCCCGAACATCATCATCCGGGCGACCCAGAAGAAGAGGATGTCGTAGCCGGTCACCAGCACGCTGGTCGGATAGAACTTGGCCAGCTCGGCCGTCTGCTCCGGCCAGCCCAGCGTGGAGAACGGCCACAGCGCACTGGAGAACCACGTGTCGAGGACGTCTTCGTCCTGGTGCCAGCCGTCGCCGGTGGGCGGCTCCTCGTCGGGTCCGACGCAGACCACCTCGCCGTCCGGCCCGTACCAGACCGGGATGCGGTGGCCCCACCACAGCTGGCGGGAGATGCACCAGTCGTGCATGTTGTCGACCCAGGCGAAGTAGCGCTTGGCCAGATCAGCCGGCTCGATCCGGACCCGCCCGTCGCGCACCGCGTCACCGGCCGCCTTCGCGAGCGGCCCGGTGTTGACGAACCACTGGAGTGACAGCCGCGGCTCGACGGTGGTCTTGCAGCGGGAGCAGTGGCCGACCGCGTGCACGTACGGCCGCTTCTCCGCCACGATGAGGCCCTGCTCGCGCAGCGCGGCGACGATCGCCGGTCGCGCCTCGAAGCGGTCGAGCCCCTGAAACGGCCCGTGCGCGGTGATCACGCCACGCTCGTCCATGATGATGAGGCTGGGCAGGCCGTGCCGCTGGCCGATCTCGAAGTCGTTGGGGTCGTGCGCCGGCGTCACCTTCACCGCGCCGGTGCCAAACGCCGGGTCGACGTGCTCGTCGGCCACCACCGGGATGCGCCGCCCGGTCAGCGGCAGCTCCACCTCGGTGCCGATCAGGTGCTTGTAGCGCTCGTCACCGGGATGCACGGCCACCGCGGTGTCACCGAGCATCGTCTCGGCCCGCGTCGTGGCGACCACGATCTCGTCGCTGTATCGGATGGAGACGAGCTCGCCATCGTCGTCGCTGTGCTCAACCTCGATGTCGGAGAGGGCGGTGAGGCAGCGCGGGCACCAGTTGATGATGCGCTCGGCGCGGTAGATCAGACCGTCTTCGTACAGCCGCTTGAAGATGGTCAGCACAGCCCGGGAAAGGCCCTCGTCCATCGTGAACCGCTCGCGGTCCCAGTCGACCGAGTCGCCCAGCCGGCGCATCTGCCCGAGGATCGCGCCGCCGGACTCGGCCTTCCACTGCCAGACCCGCTCGACGAACTTCTCCCGCCCCAGGTCGTGCCGGGACAGCCCTTCGCCGGCGAGCTGCCGCTCGACGACATTCTGCGTGGCGATCCCGGCGTGGTCCATGCCCGGCAGCCACAGCGCCTCGTAGCCCCGCATCCGCGCGCGACGGGTGAGCCAGTCCTGAATGGTGTGGTCGAGCGCGTGTCCCATGTGCAGGGAGCCGGTCACGTTGGGCGGGGGGATGACGATCGTGAACGGCGGCTTGTCGCTGCTGGCGCTCGCCTTGAAGTAGCCCGCGCGTACCCAACCCTCGTACCGCCGCTGCTCTACCTCGCCCGGCTGGTACTGGGCGGCCAACGTCGGTGTCACGGAGCTCTGGGTCTGCGGTGTTTCGGTCACCCGTCGAGTCTACGGAGGCGGCACGGCGGGTGGCATTCGCCACCCTGCCTCCGCGTAGAGCTACCTAGGCTACGGTGGCGCCATGCAGCCGATCGACGTGACGCCTCCCCCCGGCGAGCCGGTGGAGGAGGAAGAGACGATCCCGCGGAGCCGTCGTACGCGGCGGATCGTGCTCGGCTCGCTCCTGGCGGTGGGGCTGGTCGGAGCGGCCTTCGTCGGCACGGCCGGCTTCCGGGTCGTACAGCAGAAGGACGCGAGCCTGGAGACCCCGCCGGAGGTGGCCGGGCTGCGGATGGACCAGAGCGAGCAGGCCCAGTCGACCGCCGAGTACCTGCGCACCGCGATCGGCGCCCGCATCGACCTCGACCAGAGCATCGGCGTCGTCTACCAGGACCCGGCCAGCGCCGAGCGCAGCGTGCTGCTCTTCGGCGGCACCGCGCTGATCTGGAAGCCCGGCGACGACCTCGACACGCTTTTCGACGTGCTCTCCGACGACACCGGCGCCGTACGCGGCCTCCGCGACGTCGACGCCGGCGACCTGGGCGGCGTCATGAAGTGCGGCGAGAGCGTGGCTCCGGAGGGCAACACGACCGTGTGTGGCTGGGCCGACCACGGCAGCGTCGTGCTCGCACTCTTCCCCGGCCGTACGCCAGACGAGGGCGGCGAACTGCTCCGCGAGATCCGCGGCACGATCCAGTCGCGCGACTGAGATTTCCTGTCCCCGTTTGTTCCGGGGCCGGTGCCCGCCCATTCCAGGGCACAAAAATATCGAGGCCGCCCCCGAAGGGACGGCCTCGATTAAGAAGTCCGGCGGTGTCCTACTCTCCCACACCCTCACGAGTGCAGTACCATCGGCG